>JANRLT010000014.1 GCA_033762255.1 Pirellulales bacterium
CTAGAGCGCTTTTCATGCTAGTGTCAAATTGTAACCACAGTGGCGTAGGTAGCGGGTACATTCTGCTGGCTTGAATTGATCTTCGATGAGTCCCACTCTATCCCACAAGCCTTCGACCGTTCTTTCAGCGGCGCTTGCTAGCAGCCATTTGATCTTGGAAAAAACCATTTCAATAGGGTTCAGATCGGGACTGTACGGCGGCAGATAAGCCAACTCCGCGCCGGCCGCTTCGATCAGTTGCCGCACTTTGGGCGACTTGTGGCTGGAAAGATTATCCATGATGACGATGTCGCCCGGCTGAAGCGTTTTCGCCAACACTTGCTCGACGTACGCCAGAAAGATCGTCGTATCGATGGGCCCGTCCACGACCATCGGCGCGGTGAGTCGATCATGCCTCAGCGCCGCGACGTAGGTGGTCGTTTTCCAGTGGCCGTGCGGAGCATAATCGATCAGCCGTTGGCCGCAAGGAGCACGCCCGTACCGTCGCACCATGTTGGTACGCAAACCGGTCTCGTCGATGAAGACTAAACGTTCAAGAGGTAGCCCACGTTGTCGAGCTTGCCACTCTCGACGTTGAACCTGTACATGGGCACGCCGTTGCTCGGCAGCGTAAAGTACTTTTTTTTGAAGGTGAATTTCAGCCGCCGGAGAGCACGCCAGAGCGTACTCACGCCGACGGCGAGGCCTAGCTTATCGCGTAGTTCTTTGAGCGTCGCGTCGGGATGCCGTTCCGCCAGTTGTTTGAGCTGCGGCAGTGCATCGTCGAGTTTGCCACGCTGTACGGTCCGTTGTTGTCGCGGGCCAAAGCTGCCCGTCTCGCGGCGCAGGCGTTTGAGTTTATAAATCCAATCCTTACTAACACGAAACTTGATGGCAACGTCTTTGACCAGCATGCCAGCATCCACGTCCGCCATCACGCGAACGCGTAAATCATTGGAATAAGCGTGCATCGAAAATCCTCCTTTTGGGATTCTACGCCCGGCACGCACATTTGGTCAAAAAAAACAAAGATGCTAGCAAAGGATTTCCGCCAGTTGTTAGCTAGCTAAAAAGCGCTCTAGTTCTTTGTGATTCACTGAGAACACTTAAACTATGCCTACTTATTTACGCAACGCATGGAAAGTTAAATGGATCAGTTTACAAATCCTTATGAAGCCCCTCAGTCAGATGTCTCAACCTCCTCAAGTGTGAATGTAAAGGCACTAGGAAGTCGAGGTATTTGGGTGACATTGAATGTTCTATTTGCGCTGAATGCAATTTTTCCAGTCTTTGATGGAGTGTTATTTTCAAATCATTACGCAAGATTCGGCGTAGTTGCCGGGCTGATTCTGCTGTACGGAATTGGTACTTATGTGTGCTTTCAAAAACCACGATTTAGAGCATGGCTGATAATTGGAGGCAAATTGGTCGCGGCAACACAAGTATTGCCATTACTTCAACTATATATAGTATTTATTGGTTCACATGCATCATCATACCTAGAGAGCCATTTAGTTGAAGAAGAGATTTTGTATAATGGCACTGTCCTAATTTCCCAAACATTCCTAACGGGTTTCGTAAAAACGATGATCTCGGGTGGCATGATTATGATGCTAAGCTTATGTATTGGTTGGGTTTACACTTACATTAAGCAACTGCGACGCGGCGCATAACCGCCCGCCGCACCCTGTGCCAAAATTCATGCAGCAGGTAGCACCGGTTGGCGCAGCCTACCGGTGTCGCGCAGCGACCAGAGGGAGTTGTGAGAGGGTAGAAACCTCAATCAAGGTTTATTCCCCTTTTTATTCCCTCTTGCGGCTGCGCCGCCGTGGTTGACAAGCCATCTGGGCCACCCGCGATGGATGTGGCCAAAAAACCAAATACCAGCAACCAAAAACCATTCTTCCATACTCCTGTCCCCTCACCCCGGCCCTCTCCCGATAAGAAGATTTTATTAATAGGGAACGTCGCAATCGGGAGAGGGGGAAGACAACCCTTCTCCCGCAGGGTGGCACTGACGATTTCTATATTTTATTATAGCCTTGCCCTGTTCTTGCTGACAGCTATTTTCTTGCACTCACAGGAACAGCCAAGCAAGTTGGCCATCTTGAAACACTGTCGAGTGCCACTGGCGTCCCGCCAGTGCTGAGACGTGAGCTTGATGAATTGAAACGGACGATACTTCGGAAAAATTTCGATTATAAATTTCCTAGCTAGTAGTTACTGCAGGCCCTTTGGCTAGCACTGTCGGAACGACAGTGGCACACCATGTTTGTCATAATGGATAGGTCTGGAGCAAGGAAAATGGAACCGGCAAGAACAGGGCGAAGGCTAGCTGAAAAGGGAAACTGCGAAAGTGCCACCCCACCATTATCTTGGTAGGCATGCAACCACACCCACACCTCAAAACCAGTTATCCATTTCCCTCACCCCGGCCCTCTCCCGATAAGACGTTATCACAAATGGGAAGCCACTGTCGGGAGAGGGAGAAATGCGGAAGGCAGAATTCAATTGCAGTAATTCTGACTTCTTCATTCTGAATTCTTACTTTGTCCCCAGCCCTCTCCCGCCTCCCATCTCCCCTCCTAGGGCAGTTCCTCGATTTGCAAATGGTCAAACAGCGCCGCGCCGCCGGTTCGACCGCTACGGATCAGCATGATGCGGCTCAAGGGGCCGGTGATTTCCCGTTCTAGCACGATTTCGTGCGTAAAGATTTTGCCGCTGCCGTTTCCCTCTTCGATGCTAATCAAAAATTTAACCTCTTGGTCCTTGAGTTGCCGGATCTCGAGCGTCATTTCGTGCAGCACATTCGGCGCGGGCGTAAAGCCCATCTCGACATTTTCGCTGAGGAAATGATGCGAATCATCCCGCTCCACCCGAAACAACCCCCCGGCCTGACCCGGATGAAATAAGAATTTGGCGTTGCCGACCGCCACCGCGCAGTGCCAGGCCCCGTTGCTATGTTCTTCGCCCCCTAGTTCCACCCGCACGCGGCTGTTGGTCGGCAACTCCACCCCGCCAAACAGGTCGGTCGCGGTGATCATCAGGCGTTGGTCGGTCTCGGGATGATCGCCAAACAGCCGCAGCCGCCCATCGACAATTTTGGCCGTGGTGGGGATCGGCGAAAGATACTCAAACAGGCCGTATTTTTTTTCGATTGTCTGGTCAAGTTGAAATTCCTCGACAAAAGCGGCCACATTTCCCCAAAAATAACGTTGCTGGTCCGGCAGTTGCAGAAATTTGGTGGCGGCGGTCAACTCGGCGATTTCCCGGCCCCAGGCTTCCGCCGATTGATTTCTTTTTAAGCGGGAAAACTGATGCCCAATCATCAGCGTCAAAAATTTTAGGCTTTCCTGCTTGAATTCCTGGTCGGCGGTGGCCGTCAGTTCCACCAGGACCGGCAGGCAAGCCCGCGGCTGCGAATTGCACAGCACGCGGCAGGCGGCCAGTCGTACCTCGGCACTGGAGTCCGCCAGGGCCGCTTCTGCCAGCGGCAAGTTTTGTTCCCGGGATAATTTGCACAGGCCCACCAGGGCCGCGGCGCGCAGTTCCTCGGGGGGGCCGCGCCAGGCTTTTTCTAGCAGGGGCAGGTCGGCGGGTTGGGCGCATTCATAAATGGTCTCTTGGGCGGCCCGCCGGAGGCTGGCGGACTCGAGATTGGGAAAAACCAGAATAGCCCGCGGGGTTCCGCCGGGGACGCGTTGCAGGGCCAATTCGCGAAAGACGGCTTTTAGCTGCAATTCATCAACCTGGCGGTTCTCTCCGGATTTTATGGAGCTAATAAGCAGTTTGGCCCGGTAGGTTACCTCGGCATCGGGGGATTTGGCCGCGTCATATAATCGGCCCAGCGCGAGCGCGCCCGCGGAAAGCAGGGTTTTGGTCGCGGCTTCTCGCTGGTCAAAAATCCCGCTCCCCAGATCCTGGATCGCCTGCTCTATTTCCGCTGCTTTGTCCGCGGTCATAACCCGCGTTTCCAGCCGGGCTAGCAAATCCGCGGGCTTTCCCGAGATGTCATAGGTTTTAAGCACTTGCTGCTGCCAGGGAGCCTGCGCGGCGGGGGAAGCGGCAAATATGGATAATGGCGCGAGCGCACACAAGGCTGCCGCAGCGAGTAAGATAACTATCCGCCAAGCGATCCGCATGCCAGAAATCCTGTGCGAAAACAGCAGCAGTAAATTCGATGAATCGCTCCTGATTGTAGCAGCGCGGAATACTGAATTACAAATTACAAATTACGAATTAGGTAGGCAGCATTGTCGATTGAACTACACTGCCAAAAATCAAAAACCAGAAACCAAACTCCATCCTAGCCCCTGTTCGGCGACGAATTCCCCTCCTACAGTCAAAGAAATTGCCGTTTTTATTGCTCCGCTGCGCGTCGCGGCTTTCCGCGTGCGCACTACGCACCCCCCGTCCACCCGCACCCCAGCCACTCTGCACCCATGCCTGCGCCCACGATAGTCTGGTTTCGCTTGGATTTGCGCTTGGCGGATAATCCCGCGTTGGTTGCCGCGTGCGAGCAGGGGGGCCCGGTGGTTCCGGTGTTTATTTGGGCGCCTGAGGAAGAGGCCCCCTGGCAGCCGGGAGGGGCCAGCCGCTGGTGGCTGCATCATTCGTTAGCCGCGCTCGAGCGAGAGTTGCAAGCCCGCGGCTCGCGGCTGGTGATTCGCCGGGTGGATAGCTCCACGGGACAGAGTAGCTTGACTATTTTGCAAGAATTAGTTGCTGACACCGGCGCGGCGGCCGTTTATTGGAATCGCCGTTACGAAAAGGAGATCATTGAGCGTGACTCGTCCATTAAGAGCGAGCTGCGAGGGGTGGGCCGAGAGGCGGAAAGTTTTAACGCGAGCTTGCTGTTTGAACCGTTTGAGGTGGCCAATCTGCAGGGCAAACCGTTTCAGGTCTATACGCCTTTTTGGAAGCACTGCGTCGCCCGCGCCGCGCCGCCGCTAGCCACGCCTGCGCCCAACGCGCTTCCCGCGCCCGTTGATTGGCCAAAGAGCCTGCCCCTTAAAGAGTTAAATTTGCTCCCGCGCATTCCCTGGGATCGTCAGTTTTATGCCGCCTGGCAACCGGGAGAGCAGGGGGCGACGGCCCAATACAACCGCTTTGTCGAGAACTGCCTCAATGAATATAAGGACGCGCGGGACTTTCCAGGGGAAGCAACCACGTCGCGGTTATCGCCGCACCTGCACTTTGGCGAGATCAGCCCGCGATCCATTTGGCATGAGATCTGGGGGATGATCCGCGAACAAGGGGGCGCCAAAACCTTGTTTGGCGCGCAGGCCGAGCATTTCCTCAAGGAACTTGTATGGCGGGAGTTTGGCTATCACCTGTTGTATCATTTTCCGCATACCGACTTGCGGCCCCTGCGTCCCCAATACGAAAATTTTCCGTGGAAAGATCCGCAGCAGGCCCAAACCGAATTGCGCGCGTGGCAGCGCGGCCAGACCGGCTACCCGATCATCGACGCCGGGATGCGGCAACTATGGCAAATAGGCTGGCAGCATAACCGTGTGCGGATGATTACCGCCTCGTTTTTGGTAAAGGACCTTTTGATCTCTTGGCAAGAAGGAGCCAAATGGTTTTGGGATACGCTGGTCGATGCCGACTTGGCTAGTAATACATTGGGCTGGCAATGGACCGCCGGTTGCGGTGCGGACGCGGCCCCGTATTTTCGTATTTTTAATCCGATCACCCAGGGTGAGCGGTTTGACGCGGCGGGGCACTATGTGCGGCAATATGTACCCGAACTGGCCCAACTTCCCGATGAGTGGTTGCATCGCCCCTGGGAGGCTCCAGCAGGGGTCCTATCCACCGCCGGAGTAACGTTGGGAAAGACCTATCCCCACCCGATTGTCGATCATAGCGCCGCGCGAACTGCCGCCCTGGCCGCATTGGCAACGATAAGTGCCGAAAAGTAACAGCCGTACAGTAGTTCCGCCAAATGTAATTTCTGTGAGACGTATTTTATGTTTTCGGATTGTCGGATCACGATCCGACCTACAAAAAATTGAAATTGCCTAAATTCGCTGAATTTGCTATTTACTCGCTTTAACGTTTGCAGGGACGTACATATTGATATCCCAGAACGAGCCAACAGCCCGATTCATGGCGTTGTCCGCCATCCATTCAAAGACACTTTATGGCGATCGAGCCTTGGCCCGTGCCGCATAGATTCGTAAACCCATGCTATCAATTTCCCTACCCCCGCAACCCCGATTCTTGATCGTGCGGCTCAGCGCTATTGGCGATTGCGTGCATGGACTGCCGGTGGCTTGTGCCTTGCGGCGGGCGTTTCCCGCCTGTCACATCGGTTGGGTGGTGGAGGGTCGGACGGCCAATCTATTACAGCGGCATCCGGTGATTGATCAAGTTTTGGCCGTTCCCCGCGGTTGGTATCGTAGTCCCGGGCAAATCTGGCATTTGCGCCACCTGGTGCGGGCGTTTGAACCAACCTTGACGCTGGATTTACAGGGTTTGACCAAAAGCGCGGCGGTGGCGTGGCTAAGCGGTTGCCGTACGAGGATCGGATTTGCGGGTGCCGAAGGGCGGGAACTCAGTCCCTGGCTCAACACGCATAAAGTTGCTTCCTCCATCACGCACGTGGTGGATAAAAATTTGCAATTGCTGCAGCCGTTGGGCATTGACCCGGCGCCAGTGGAATTTCAGTTGCCGCACGATCAAGCGGCGGCCGTGAGCATGTCCGCATATTTGCAGTCGCGGCTCACACCTTCTGGCGTAACGCAAGTTAAGAATGCGTTCGTTACCCCCCGTTTTGCCCTCTTGAATCCAGGGGCGGGTTGGGGATCAAAGCGTTGGCCCCGCGCGCGATTTGCCGCCGTGGCCCGGGAATTGGCTAGTCGTTTTGACCTAAAAAGCGTTATTGCCTGGGCACCTGGCGAAGAGCAGGGCTGGGCAACGGAAATCACGCGGGAATCGGCCGGAGCGGCGGTGCTGGCACCGCCAACGGACCTGCAGGAGTTTATCGAACTGGCGCGCCTGGCAACCGTGGTGATCAGCGGCGATACAGGCCCACTGCATTTGGCGGCAGCTGCAGGAACCCCCTGTGTCGCGCTTTTTGGGCCCAGCGATGGCCAGCGCAATGGCCCCTATGGCACGGGTCACATCACATTGCAAAAGACTAGGCTCATTGGTTCTAGCCGGGAAAGGCGTCATGCCGACGATGCGGCGATCCGCGCAATACAAGTGACGGACGTCATGGCGGCGTGTCAGCAGTTATTGGCGGTGGAGGCCACTATAAAACCAATCGCCGCATGAAGTTAGCGAGAATTCTTAGTTAAGAAAAAGCTTGTAACAACAGTTAACGAAGGCAGCTTAGCTGTTATTCCGGCTATCCTGTCTATCTCCGTTTTATCCTGTGCACATCCAAGCCGATTCGTTTCTATAAAAGGTAGCAAAGTTAACGAAATTTGCTTTTTGTGCTTAACGTGAGTTACGGGCTAAATCCACCCTGCTTTTTCCTTTCCTAATTTCCGTATTCCTCCTAGTTTCTCTTGTCAGGGAGGGGAAGTTTTTCTTACAATCCCGCTCCAATTTTTGGCCATTCCCCATTCACTGGCAGCCGCACTGGCGGACCAGGGTTATTTCCCATAGTTATTATGCCCACGATGATTTCGCGTTCGCGTTCGTTAAGTTTGATTGATGTGCGTTTGATTACATCACTGCATGCCACCACGGTAAAGCTGTGGCATCATCAAGCGTTGGAAAATACGCACCGTGATTTTTTGTTTCAGGTTTGCGAGCAGCACAAATACAATTTTTTGCTGTGGCACGAGGAAGACAAAGCCCGTTCCTCGTCCGCGTCGGATCTGGAGATCGCCGCGGTTAAGCGCGCGATCGATAAGCTGAACCAAAAGCGCAACGACGCGATCGAGCGGCTGGATGACATGCTCAAAGCGCTGTTGGAAGAGCGGGGCATCACGCCGCAACCAGGGGCCCGGCATAACTCGGAAACGCCAGGCAGCATCATCGACCGGCTCTCAATTTTGGCGCTGCGGATTTACCACATGCAGGAACAAGCCGACCGCGCGGACGCGACGAGTGAACACGTCGCGAAGGCCCAAGATCGGTTGGGCATCCTGCATAATCAGCACGACGATCTGACGACGGCTTTGGCGGAACTACTGGCGGACCTGCAAACCGGCCGCAAACGACTAAAGCTGTACCGTCAAATGAAGATGTACAACGACCCGACGCTCAATCCCTACTTGTACAAACGGGCGGCGGCATAAACGTGGTTTGTCCAGCGCGCCTTTGGCAAAGGATAAATAGCCGGGGGGAACCTCCCTTTTTACATTCCGCCTAAGGCCTGCTTTAAGTCGGAAATTTCCTGCTCGGCGGCGGTTAGCCGCTGGGCGAGTTGCGCGCACTCGGCGCGCAAATCCGCCAGTTCATTGCGCAGGGTGGATAGCTGGGCCAAGTCCGCTGACGGAGCCAACTCTGCCGCGGCGACGTTTCTGCCCGCCGAGGGGGACTGGCTAAGATCGTCGCGATCATGCGCCGCTTGCCGGAAAGGTGAGCCGCCCCCATCGATCTCACTCGCCCGCACGGCCCCCAATGAGGCGCGTTCCCTTTCTAGTTCGGCGGCGTCGTACAGGTTATGGGTGACCACCTGGCCCCGTCCGGCGGGGGTCAGTTCCACCAGCAGTTTACGCAGCCGCAGTTTTTCCAGATGTCCCGCCAAGGCTTCTTGGTCGGGGATGTTGTCCATGCGGCTGACCCGCGTGCGCAATTCGCCCAACGTTTGCGAGCCGCGCAAAAGCAACTCGGTCATAATCGACAGTTCGGCCTTGTCGACACCGAGCCACTCGTGGGCATAATGCCTGTACCGGGGAACGCGACCCCCTCCCTGGACTTCGGCAACGACCGCCATCGAGCGCAGGCGATCGACAGCACGGATCACCGCTTCTTCGTCCAGATCCATGATGGGATGCCGGTTGGATTTTTGGTTGCAGCCGGTGATCAGCGCATTCAGCGACAGCGGATATTGGTCGGGCGTGGTTTTGGCTTTTTCGATCAGCACGCCCAAGACCCGCCGATCGATGGCGTTCAGGGGTTTCCACTTTGCGGCGGGGGATTCTCCGGAAGTCATACGCGCGGGCCCTAGGGGAACAACGAAAGGTGGAATGTCAAGGAAGTTTTACTGTATCAAAATAGTTGGATTTTGCCCAGTAAATTACCGCCTACCAAAGCGGGGACTGTTTGTTAAGATAAATGGGGACTACGGGAAAGTTGCGGCTACTTTTTTTACCTGGACCTGCCATGCAGCCACTACTCGACAAACGTTTTTTGATGTTTGTGGATGACATTTATGAAGATCTGGAATTGTGGTATCCCAAGCTGCGACTGGAAGAGGCAGGCGCGCATGTGACCTTGGCGGGCCCCAGGGAAAATCATATTTATCAAGGAAAGCATGGTTATCCCTGCAAGTCGGACGCCGCCCTTGGCGATATGGTGGCCGCGGATTTTCATGGGCTGGTCATACCTGGCGGATTTAGCCCGGATAAGCTGCGCCGCGATCACAAGGTCTTGGCCCTGACGGGCGAATTTGCCACCGCCGGCAAGCTGGTTGCCGCGATTTGCCACGGGGGGTGGATTCCCATCTCCGCCGGTGTGTACCGCGGTGTGCGGGTAACGGGGTCGCTGGGAATCAAGGATGATTTAATCAATGCCGGCGCGATCTGGCAGGACGCGCCGGTCGTGATTGATCGCAACTTTGTCAGCAGCCGCAAGCCCGACGATTTGCCCCAATTTTGCCAGGGAATTTTACAGGTCATGCTGGGGAAGGGGTAGCAGCCTAATCACTGCGCTCAGGGGGGATCCACCGCAAATTTGGTGACCCGCCACTGGATTTCCCGCCCGGTGCTCCAATCAGTGCGCTGGTATTGCGCCGGAAAACCCCACTGGGGATCAAACGTGGCCCGCATGACGATGTTCGCTGCGGGCTGATCAAGGTCTTTATCCGCGTTGTGCGGCGGAGGGACAGCGGGAGGGGCAAAAGCCGATAGCTCGTCGTCGATCACGCGCAGTAGCCCCCCCACTGTCCAGTATTCCCAGGTGTGGCGACGCAGTTCCTGGCCATTGCGAGTGACGGAAACGGGCTTCCCCCCTGCGACTCGGGTTTGATATTCTCCCGCTTGTGTGCCTGTGACGGTCAATTCCAGCGTATAAGCCGCCGGATTGCGGGTTTCCCACAATTGGCGGGCTTGGTTCAGTTGCGCGCGGGTAAGTTCTGGCAAACGGGGGGGCCGCAGCATCCAGCCGGTAAATAACGCTCCCGCCACCCCGCACACAAGTATCAATGCCCAAAACCTCCACCGCTGGCTAATCGTGACACGGGAAGGGGGAGTTATTCGTGAATTGTCAGGATCATTTGTGCTTTGCATGATAAATTTTACTAATAGTGGCGGGACTATCCCCCAGACAAGAAAGAACTTGGATAAAAAGCAAACTTCCTCTCGCGAATTTTCGTGCAAGAAGGTAGTTTGATGATACTAGGTGCGCGGTATTTTGGCGAATCACAAATACCCCGCCCCTCCGCCGCGCACTCTATTCCCCCAACGCGCCTGGCGGCACACACGGATTGTTCATCACATTCGACCATCGTGGTCACGAAGTGGCAGACATTTTTTTGTCTCTCGTTTATCCGCATATTTTTTTGGTAAGGAACGGAAACTATGAGTACGGGGATACTGCCTTTGATCCAAACCCGCACAAAAATTGTCGCCACCGTCGGTCCCGCCTGTCGGAGCGAAGCGCTTCTAACCGAGTTGGTCCAGGCCGGGGTCGATGTGTTCCGCCTCAATATGGCCCACGCCAGCCGCGATGAGCATTTGGAAGTCGTCCGTTGGGTGCGGCAAATCAGCAAAAACATCGGGCGGCCCCTGGCTTTATTGGCCGACCTGGCAGGTCCCAAAATCCGCTTGGGGGAAATCCCCAATGACGTACTCGATCTGCGTGAAGGGCAGCAAATCCGATTTGTGCGGGGGCTGACTTCCGCCAATCCCCATGAATTGACCACCACGTATCAGCCGTTGGTGGATGAGTTGCAGGTGGGAAACGCCGTCATGCTGGCGGACGGGACCGTCGGCTTGGTGGTGGAGGAAAAAGCCGCCGATTCCGCGCTTTGCCGCGTCGTGCAGTCCGGTGAAATCCGTTCTCGGCAGGGGGTCAATCTGCCAGGCGCAAAACTCAGCGTCCCCTCGATGAGCGACGAGGATTGGGCCAATGCCGTGTGGGCGGCCGAAGTCGGCATCGACTTTGTCAGTCTCAGCTTTGTGCGCTCGCCCGTGGAAGTACGCCTGCTGAAGGAACTCTTGCGCACCCGCGGATCAAAGGCCAAGGTCGTGGCAAAAATTGAAAAACCCGAAGCCCTCGAACAATTGGAGGCCATTGTCGAGGCAACCGACTGCGTGATGGTGGCCCGGGGCGATCTCGGGGTCGAAATTGACGTGGCCCGCATGCCCATCGTGCAAAAGCAAATCGTGGCGGTTTGTCATCGCTATCAGCGGCCGGTGATTTGCGCCACGCAAATGCTGGACAGCATGCAAACTTCCAAGCGCCCCACGCGCGCGGAAGTGACTGACGTGGCCAACGCGATATTAGATGGCTGCGACGCCACCATGCTGTCTGGGGAGACGGCTATCGGCAAAAACCCCAGATTGGCCGTGGAAATGATGAACCGCATCGCCCAGGCGACGGAACAAGCGTTCTTGGGCAAATCCACGCTGCCCGATCCGGATAAGCTGCCAGAAGGGTTGTTGCAGGTCACTCAGGCGGTGGTGCGGGGAGCAGACTCCATCGCGCTGGAACTTAATGCGCGGCTGCTCGTGGCAGCCAGCAAGACCGGCGCCACTGCGCTGGCGTTGTCCAAGTTGCGGGGGGCCACGCCCATCATCGGCGTTAGCGATTCCGAATCCACCTTGCGGCAAATGTGCCTGTATTGGGGAGTTACACCGCTCAATGGCGTCAACGCCAAGGACTTTTTGCAAATTAGCGAACATGTCAGTAAATGGGGCTTACTGCAGGGGCGGCTAAAAACCGGGGACAAGATTGTCCTGGTGGCAGGGCACGGCCTCGGTACCGGCGGACATAATATGGCGATCGTCCACGAGGTGACGTAGGAGAAGGTGGAGTGCTGGAGTAATGGAGAGGTGTAAAAACCTGGCACAACTTTTGAAACGGATCATGTAATAGCGGGGTTCAAAATCTCAAATCTAAAAACCAAACACCAACAACTAAAAACCAATCTCACCCCCGCCAAAGCCGTACCAGCCAGCGTCTGGTCCGTTCCGCCAGCGATTGCCAACCGACGTTCATGCGGGCTTCTCCCGTCTGGCCATACACCAATTCCCCGGCGGGAGCGTCCAACTCAATTCGCACATAATAATGGGGGATCAGGGGTTGCGCGAGGCTGTTCCGGAACGGTTCGTTAGCGGCGAGGGAGGGAACATCTGTTTGAAACTTTGCTCGTTCCCGCCGTACCAGCTCGGGAGGGGGATCGCGAGTGGGGTTGTGGGAAATTTCGGCCACCGTGCCCAAAAAGATTTTTCCTGGATCTGCCGCCAGCATGACCTGCACGGCTTGGCCTGGCTGGACCAAGGGGACTTCGGACTCGGCGATCAGGCCCCAAAGCTCGGCCTTGATTCGTTGATCATCCGCGGATACCGCAACGACCGCCCCTAGGTCAGTTCCAGCCCGCAGCCAAGCTCCTAAATTTTGCTGATCCAACGGAAGTCCCTGCCATTCCAGGGAGTGATCGGTAGGGGCCGCGCGGGGCACGCCAGAACTTGAAAGGCCAAGGTTCTTTGGCCATGTGCCGCGGGGCGGGACCAAAACCCCCGCTTGGTCGGCTTTGATCGTCAATCGCTCTTGCTCGGTTTGTGCTTGCCGGAGCGCCGAGGCTTTTTCCCGTAAGGCGGTTTCGATCGCAGGCAACTGCGCTGTGGCCTGGGGATCGTGGGGTTGTCGTTTTAACACATCGGCGCGTTGTTGCAGTTGTCGCAATTCTCCCGCCAGCCGTTCCACGCTTTGGCGTAATTCGGGGTTATCCAGTTTGGCTAAAATTTGTCCCGCGGTTACCCGTTCGCCAGGCGTCGCGCTATAAAGTAATTTTCCCGCCACGCTGGTGACCACGGGCTGCGCGGCGGCGGTTTCAACATAGACCGTGGTGTATATTCTCACTGGCCAGGGAATCAATAAGATCCCCGCCAACAATCCCGCTAATATCGCCAATCGCCATCGGGCCCGCTGGCGTTGCGCGGCGGGGGAGGCTTGCTCGCTGGCGGCTAGTTTGGCGATCATTTGCAATGGCGGTCCTAAAAATAACACTAAAAACAGCCCCCCCAGCAACCACGCCACGCTACGAATACCCCGTGGAGCTAAATACTGGCCAACCAACCACACCATCCCCCACGCCAGCGTCCACCTGTAAACCGCGCTGGCCAAGCTATATAAGATTAGTAACATTCTGCCGGGCCAGGCATGCGCGTGCCACCAAGCCCGACCCCGCAAGTCGGGAGCATAGCCCAAGAATCCCCGCGCGGCGTGCCAGGTCACGCTGGCGGCTTGCTCACGCAGGTTGGGCAAATTCAAGCTGTCCGCCAGTAAATAGTATCCATCATATCGCAGCAGGGGATTTCCGTTCAAAAAGAGCGTGTTGACACCGGCCAAGAGCGCGACTTGCCACGCCAAATCCCGCATAAGTCCGGGGGTCAATGCGCTCCACAATAAAATCCCCCCTCCGACCAGCCACAGTTCCACTAAAATCCCCGCTCCATTCACCCACAGGCGGGTCCCGCGCGGCGCTCGCCAGAGGTGGTTGACCTGACAATAAAGGGTCGGCACGCCCAAGAGCAAAAGGACTCCGCATCGGCGGGGGGGGTAACCCAGTCCGGTCGCCACCAAGGCGTGTCCCGCCTCGTGCAATCCTTTGACAGCGGCCAACAGCGCCAGCCAGCCACCCCAGGACATCAAGGGCAAAAGGATCGTTAATCGTTGGGAATCGATCACCGCCGCTTCCCAATTTTTCCACAGGGCCATACTTGCCAGAATTAAACAGCCCAATAATCCCGCCAGCATGGTGGAAGTCGCAAAGGCCCGGCCCCATCCGGCCAGCGGTTGCAGCCAGGGGGTGGGGTCAAACCCCGGTCCCCGCCAAGCCAGAATGTTTTGCCACCATGGTCCGCGCTCGGTCGGCGCGGGTTCGGACCGTTGCCGCAGTAATTCAGAGACAAAGCCCGACTTGGTGGAACTGACCAGGCCTTCTTGGGCTAATTGGCCCAACCACGGGATTAAGGCTTCCGCCGTCAGTTTTTGCGGGGCAAATCGCCGTTCCCAGGCCCTTTGCAAATCCCGGACGGACGCTTCCGGCTGTAACAGCTGGCACAGGTGTGCTTCTTCTCCGCGCAAAATCCAGTGCCGTTCGGAAATGGGATCATAGACCATTTGCCAGACATCCCCCCCGCGGGCTGGCAACGCTTGCCACCGCAAATCGGGCCGCAACAGCAATCCTAGCGGCCGTTGATCCGAAGCTATTAGGCTGCCAGCGGGCATTTCCAGGTTTTAGTAAGGATATTTGGTGTTGCGCAGCCGCGCGGGGCCTCTGCCCGACTACTTTAACGGCGCCCGGACCGCGCGGCGATAGTACGCGCCTTCCACATGGCTTTTTTGATTATGCAGGGGAATCGTCCGAACCGCCAGCAGTTCCTTGTAGAGGCGGGAATAACCTTCGGCGTACGCTTCCCAGGCTTGCTGTCGGGGGGGCAAGCCGCCGATCTTGCTGGCGGCGGCACGCAACTGCGCGTATTTTTCGGGATGGGATAACAATCGGTAAAGCGCGCCGGCCAGTTCCGCGCGCATGTCGCTGCGGCACAAAATAGCGTCCACTCCGGGCCGGCACAGTCGGCGCAGTTCTGGCTGATCATGGCCGATAATGGGCAGCCCGGCGTCTTGGGCTTCCATGATCGCCTGCTTTGGTCCTAGTTGCGGATCAGCCGTGAGATAGAGATCCGCCGCCGCCAGGGGGGGATCCAAGTTCGGTTGATAATCTAAAAACCTGACGCGCTGATCAATGTGAAAGAGTCGCGCGTATTTGCTTATTAAGTCTCGCGCGGGACCCTCACCGACAATCAGCAAATAGACCTCCGACAGGACGCAATTCACTTGATCGAGCGACCAAAGCAATTCCACGATTCGTTTTTCCGCGGTCAACGGACCCACCGTCAACAGCACCGGGGCCGTGGGGGGGATATTCAGTTTTTGCCGCAGCAACAGCCGTTGCTCTGTGTGCGCCTGGTGGTTAGCTGCTGCGGAGTCGAGCCTGGGGGGGGCCGCCGCGGGGATCACGCGCACGGAAAACGCCGCTGAGCGTTGAATATTCTGGCCCGAGGAAATGTAGCGTTCCGCTAGGCACTCGCTTTCAATAGCCACTTCATCTGGCAAGTAGGATCTTGCCCACGGCCAGGGGACGCGTTTGTCCAATTGAGACAATTCCGTGGCTTGATTGCAGGTGGCGATGATTTGGACACCCGGAACGATCTGCCGGGCCAGCCAGATCGCCCGTGAATTTGTCCCTCCCCAAAAATGGATCAGATCCGGCCGTATTTTGCGCAAAATCTGCCCGTATCGCCACCAGGCGGTTCCGTCGTGTGTTCTATCGCAGGCCGCCCAGGTGGGTGCCGTTTGTAAAAATCGCTGTCGCCAGGGACCGACTCCCCGCCACGCCAGGAATTCAGGTTGGGGAAAGTCCCTGGTAGCTTCACGGGATAAGCCTAAAAGCCGGGACCCCAT
This sequence comes from Pirellulales bacterium, assembly GCA_033762255.1. Classification (NCBI taxonomy): domain Bacteria; kingdom Pseudomonadati; phylum Planctomycetota; class Planctomycetia; order Pirellulales; species Pirellulales bacterium. The sequence continues at coordinate 15,793 of JANRLT010000014.1, forward strand.
GCCACTGCAGCTAAACTGGGGCAGGATGTGCAAAATTCGATCTTGGCGGGAATCCGTTCGCACGTTCTGACTCCTGTTTCGTTCGCGGGGCGTCATGTATTGCCCTAACTGCTAGATATTACACAACTTACAGACGGGGGAATATCCCCCTTCGGTGGGGAATCCGGCACAAAATAAGCTAGTCACCGGGGGGGAAGTGGGGCTGTAATGACCGCATTTCATTTGTTCCCGGCTATTTTGTGCAAAACGAAGGCATTTTTGTGAAACTTGGTCAAACTTGGCAGGTATAGGTAAAAAGCGGATTCTGACAGGTAGTAACTGCTGAAATATCCACAGTTTGTGTCGCATGTCCCTGGTTACGAGCCCGCAATTTGTTAATAGTAGTGGCAGTTATGCCTTGCGCTTGGTGATGGCGAACTGCCCTGCCATCCACTCGTAAACCGTTTTTCAAGTATTCCTTGAGGAGTTTTTTGTGAAGAAGTTTAGCCTGTATGCCCTGTTGTGTGGCCTTTTTTGGGCGTGTGGTTTTCCCGCCGCCGCCGCCGATAAGCCCGTGGCCGTGATCACGCTAGCGGGAATTGACGCAATCATGTCGGATGTCGACTACATCGGCACCGTCACCAACAATCCCGTTGTCAAGGGAGAAAAGCTGGAGGGAGTGTTGCTGTTGCCGACCAATGGCATCGGCCTGAATGCCTTTGACAAAAGCAAGCCCTGGGGCGTTGCGGTGTTTGCCGCCGATGGAGAGTATTACGGCATTGGCATGCTCCCCATCAAAAGCCTGGATGATCTGATGACCGCTACCAAGAACTTTGTCCAGGGTCCCACGGATGAAGGGAACGGTGTGCAATCCGTGCAGCTTCAAAATGGCGCCACGCTAATGATTAAGGAAGTGACCGGCTATTTGTTTATCTCGGACAAGGCCGAGCATCTGGCTGATTTGCCCGCCGATCCGGTCGCTTTGCTGGGCACCCTGCCCAAGGAATACGACTTTGGCATGCGGGGCTTTATGCAAAACGTGCCCGAGAAAGACCGCGAGGAAATTGTCAGCCAGCTCAAGATTGGCATGGATCAAAGCCTGCAGCAGCGCGAAGGGGAGGACGACAACGCCTTTGAATTGCGCAAAAAGTACGTCGAAAAGATGAGCGCCGACTTTGAGCAAGCAGTCAACGAGCTAGAGACAATCACCATTGGCCTGAATATCGACAGCGCCAAGCGGGCCGCGTATCTGGACTTTGCCGCCACGGCCAAGCCGGGCAGCAAAAGCGCCCAACAAGCCGCCACCCTGGTCAATGTCACCAGCCTGTTTACCGGCTTTATTAATCCCGACGCAGGCATCACCGGCAATATGTCCAGCCAATTGTCCAGCGAGGATATCGAGACCGCCAGCATGCTGATCAAGTCCGGCAGCGAGGCCCTCAAGAAAGAACTGGAAAAGGATGGCGAATTGTCCGAGGACAAATTGGCGATGGCCAAGGAAATTGTCAACGAACTGGTCGAGGTCGCGATCAAAACCGTCCAAGGGGGCCAACTGGATACCGCGGGGAATGTGGCCATGGGCGAAAAATCGCTCTCCGTGGCCCTGGCGGGTTTGGTGGCGGATGGCACCGCCGTGGAAAATGTGGTCAAAAAAGTCGTGGACTTTGCCAAGGAAGACATTACCGATGTCAAACTGAACAGCGAAACCTACAAGGATGTCCGCTTTCACTCCTTGGGAATTCCCCTTCCCGAACCCGAATTGCAGGATGTCTTTGGCGAGAACATGCCGATTGTCGTCGGCATCGGACCCAAGGCGGTCTATTTGGGCGTGGGAAAAGATGGCGCAAAGCTGATTAAGGAAGGCTTGGATGCATCCGCCGCCGCGGGACCAAAACCGGTCGACCCCGTCGCGATCAATTCCGCGTTGACCCCCGTGGTCACATTTGCCCATTCCATGAAGCCCGATCCCATGGGCGAAGTGTTGAAGGAAACCCTGTCGAATTCGAGTGGCAAGGACCACGTGCAGTTCTATATCAAGGCCATCCCCAATGGCTCCCAAGGACGCTTTCAAATTGACGAAGGAGTGATCCAACTCATTGGCGTGGGGGCTAGCCAGGCCGCTGATTTGGCACCGGGTTTGTAATTTTATTGCATGTTTGTTACGGGAATGTTAATTCCCGTTACTATAATTAAGCGCGACGACAGGGAACTTGTGCCAACAAGTTCCCTGTTTTTGTTGAGGAATTGATTCGTTGGATGTAATACGCTTTCTAGCTAAACGTAGCGCGGCTAGCAATTTATGAAGGCATGCAGTATTACTGGGTTATTTCCGCATGACGCAACCGCGTTGTGGTAGAATTTTTTGGCTTGCGGTATTCCCAGGGTAGCCGCTTCGCGGCAACCCTGGGCTGAGTTATATAACCGCGTTGCGGTAGATTCCCTCACCCCGGCCCTCTCCCAGAGGGAGAGGGGGTACCGCGAAGCGGTTTCGGAATATAGCCCAGTGGTTACAGCGCAGCGAACAACCCTGGGAAAAGAACAAAACCAGTGAACTCCTACTCCAACGGAGTTGCGGAATCCTTTGGTAAACTGGGTGAATACCGCGCTATAATTACTTTAAATTAGTATAAAAAGCTAGTTTCTTCCATTAATATGTGGCATCCAGGCTGAAATTTGTGGTAAATATTCAATGACTGGTTGGGGAATGATTTTCGTATTCCCAAACATACTTGCCATCGCAATCGTGGTTTTTTAGGACTCATGCCCACATCGACTCCTCCGCAGCCTTCCTCGGCTCTTACCCAATCTTTTTTTCAATGGGCAGGGTATTTCAGCCGTCAACTTCCCAGCAAGCGCGTGCAAAAGGCGATAGTCGCCCGCATCTTGCGCTGGCGTGAATGCAAGCTGGATTTCCCGTTTTATTGCGCGGGGGCGGGCGTGACCTGGTCCGCCAGCGGATTTCCCGACTTGCTTACCCGCGTCATGCTCTTTGAGGGGGCCTACCAACAGGACGTGCTCTGGGCATTGCGGACGTTTATCCAGCCCGGCGACACGGTGTTTGATATCGGCGGTCATCACGGACTGATGAGCGTGGTCAGTGGACAGGCGGCGGGACCAACCGGGCGGGTGTTTACCTTTGAGCCTAATCCGCATGCGCGCGAACACATACGTCGGCATTTAGAGCTGAATAAACTGCGCAATGTAACGATCGAGGAAATTGCCTTGTCGGATCAGGTGGGGGAGTTTCCGTTTTACATCCAATCCGGCAATTTGTCGTGGAATTCGACCTTGGTCAAGGACTTTGCCAATTTTAAAAACCGCGAGGCGATCACTGTCAGGACGGAGCCGCTAGATGCGTATGTCGAACGGACGGGTCGCATCCCGCGCGTGATGAAAATTGACACCGAGGGGTCGGAGTTTATGGTGCTCCAAGGGGCCAGGGGGGCCATTGCCGCCCACCAGCCACTGATGATTATGGAGTTTAACCCGGCCTCGGCCACGTCCGCGGGCACCACCCTGGAGGAGTACGCGGAGTTTTTACGTTCGCTGGGTTATGCCCTACGCGTTCCGATTTACGCGGGAGGCCAATACTCGCGCGAGCGAATGGAAGAATTTTCGGTAGAGCGGCACACGGCGGATGATTTGGTTAATGTGATCTGCATTCCAGCGGCCACCCGGGGAAAGTAGCAACAGAACGCGAGGCGTATTAGCGGACGTTGGACCCGCGTCCCTTGTCCCTGGCTGACGCCTCGCCCCTGTCCCTTGCTGAAGTAATGTCCCTTGCTGACGCTGCGGGCTGAGTGGTGTCACTCGCCCTCGCCCCCTAGTCCCGTCCGGCGGACGAGACCTACTTTCCCTCGCCCCTGTCCCTGGCTGACGCTGCGGGCTTATTTGAGCTTGGACACATAGGCTAATAGCCCCTTTTCCACGGCGGAAAATTCCCCTAAATGTTTCGTGAATTCCTGGTGACGGATACCGGGTTCATCCCACAAAAATGGCTCTTTCTGGCCCAATGTCGCCAGATATGCCGCGTATTCCTTGGGCTTTTGCTTCAGCAGGTAATGATTGAGCGCCCAGGCTTCGGCATAGGCGGCCAGCGATTGCTTGGGCTGTAAAAAGCGCTGATTATCCGCGGTCAGGGTTTTGAGCGATTCCCCCGGCCGCGTCGGCAGGTACTCGCGAAATTGGGCCAGTCGCGCGTGATGCACCGCGCCGATCGTTTGCCAGCCTTTGGAACTGCGCAGGTCCGGCGACTCAAAAAACACCGCCAGCCCCTCGCTTACCCATAAGGGAATGTCCGCATAGCGTTGGTGCATGCCGCTATTATAAGCCAGTTGATGGGTCGCCTCATGAATGACGGTCGAAACCATAGGCAAAGCGGCTGGACGGGTCATGATGGCGTTGATCTGACCGACCGTGGACCGCTGGTCGCTGGCCTGGCGCAGACTGTCCACCCCCGTCAGGTCGTACAGGCAGACGCGATTGCTGGCCAAACTATAAAACGCGGCTATCTGGCGCGCGTCCCCCGCCAGTTCTGATTTGGTAAACGTGGCATAGCTATCCGCGTCGCTAAAGACCACCACGACCAGCGGCAACTCCGGCGGTTTCAGCTTTAGCCCCAGGCGCGTCCAGTAATTATAAAAGCCGGTATATAGCCGTTCCAATAAGGCCCCGCACCATTGTGCGTAGGCTTTGGTTGTGTTGTACATAATCACATAATGCGCCGTCGAATGCACCGCAAATCCGTCGGGCAATTCGCGCAGGATTTCTTCCGCGGCGGCAGCGGGCGTCAACGGCACAAATTCCCGCTCGTCGGTCGCGCGCCGCACAACCTCCGCCGCTTGGATCGTCCAAATCCGACCATCCGGCCCTAATAGCAAGATTCCCCCGTCCCGCGCGGTGCTCAATATTTTTCCACTGACGGTTCGTTCCGAATCGGCATTTTTCCAAGTGACGGTCTCGAGCGCGGCGACTGGCCCGACGCAAAGCAATAAAGACGCCAATGAGATGGCCGTGGTCCCCGCAAATCCCGGCCAACGACGGATGGCGGCAATCCGCGTCATGAGAAACAAGGAAAACATGATAAACCAGGTCATATGTGTTAAATCTCCCCCGGATAATCCCGCCCTTCGCGTGTCGCCCAGGCCAAAAGTCCAAAACCCAATCCGCACAGCACCACCGCCGCCAGATAGGGGTAGGCCACCTGCCGTTTGAGCAAGACCGCCCCCATGATCGGCCCCAAAATCCGCGCCAAAGAACTAACACTGGCCGACACGCCCAAAATGCGCCCCTGCTGGGTGGGATCGCTCCAGCGGGAGACCAGGCTGTTGAGTGACGGCGTAACAAACGAAAAACCGATCACGACGCCGGTGAGGGCGACAAACAGGATGATCCAGGATTGCGCGGTGATCGCGGCCATCAGTCCGCCGTAGGCAAGCATTTGGATCAGCACGCCGGCGGCGGCCAGTTTACTTTCCGCGACCAGGGGGGCCAGACGCCGGACGATCAGCCCCTGCACCACAAGCAGTGTAAATCCAACATACGCATAGCAAAGCAACACCTGCCCATAGGTTGCCTGAAAAGGGGAGACAAAACTTTCGCCGCGAATTTCTCCCTTGAGCAGCATCGATAACGTGCTTTCAAAGTTGGCGAACGCCAAAACACAAATAAGCAGCGTCAAGAGCAGCTTGCCCATGCCGGGAATTTGCCAGGCCGCCCGCCAAGAGTGTAAATTCCACCAGCCGCCATCCCGCCGGGAGTGATGATTTGCGACCAAGGATTCCGGCAAGAGATACCAGGCCAGCACTAACGCCAACGCCGACAAGGCCGCAGCGGCGTATCCCGGCCCGGGTCCCGGCAGGTCCTGCTCGTTGGTCACGGCAAAATATCCAAACAGGGGTCCAAACGTAAAACCTAGCCCAAACGCCGCGCCAATGAGCGCCATGCCCCGCGCGCGGCCCCCCAGGCTGGTGCAATCGGCAATATAAGCCTGGGCGGTGGGAATGGTCGCCCCGGCGATCCCCGCCCCGATGCGCGCGACAAAGAGCAGCCACAAACTGGATTGCAGGGTGGCCACGCTAAAGAGCGAGTACGAGACCACCGACCCAGCCAGACCAATCAGTAGTACCGGCCGCCGGCCAATTTTGTCCGACCAGCGTCCCCAGAGCGGGGCACACAGGAACTGCATCAACGAAAAGCTGGACATCAACAGCCCGATTAGTAAGCCGCTTTCGTCATGTTGAAATTGCCGAGCGTAATTGGGCAAGAGCGGCATAATCATGCCAAAGCCCAACAGATCGATAAACACAATCAAAAACAGCACCACCAGCGATCCGCGTGACGGTTCCGCCAGGCCGTCCGACGGGGAGGAGGCCACTGGGGCAATCTCGTCTGACAGGCTGGCCGGGAATCTGGGTTCCGCTGATTCCGTGGAAAGGCCGCCAATGCTGGTGTTCAATCGCTCGGTCATATGCAAATCTACCGGGGCCAAGCCCCGTAACCTGTGTCAAAAACTGGAAAAATACCAACCCCCGTGGAGGAATGTTGCCCCACATTCTATCATAATTAAAAGTTCAGGGTGGTGATTGCGGGCTATGTCCGCTTTTCTGGCGGGGATAATCGATGTTTGTTCCCGTTTGCCCGGTGTGTAGTCGCGGGTGATCGTTTTTCCGCGTGATCCGCTGTTGGTTTTGCATGTTTAAACCATGTCTGAGTTTGCCGCAAATTACGCCCAACGCCAAAGCCTGCGCAAGTTGCCGCGCGCGGATTTGAGCGCATTGCAGCTCACGCGGCTCAATCAGTTGCTGGCGGAAATATCGCCCCAGAATGTGTTTTACCGTCAAAAACTGGGGGAACCGCGGCTACCGCTTGCTTCCTTGGATGAATTTACCCGCTGGCCGACAACCCACAAAGAGGAATTGGCCGCTCCCCCCGCTCCCGGGCAGTTGGCCGTTAACCAGACCTGGCCCACGAACCAATACGCGCGCTACCATCAAACCAGCGGCACTAGCGGTCGCCCCCAAGCGGTGCTCGAGACCCGCGCCGACTGGCAATGGTGGATGGATGTTTGGCAAACGATCTATGACGCGGCGGATGTCCGTCCCGGCGATCGCGTGCTTTTGGCGTTTTCATTTGGGCCGTTTATCGGTTTTTGGAGCGCGTTTGACGCGGCGGTCGCGCGGGGGTGTCTGCTGCTACCCGCCGGAGGAATGTCCAGCGCCGCCCGCCTGGAAATGGCCCAAGCCAACCAGGTCAACGTCATTTTGTGTACGCCCAGCTATGCCCTGCATCTGGCCGAAGTCGGTCGGCGGCACCATCTGCCGGTAGCCGCGTTGGGCGTGCGGCAGTTAGTCCTGGCGGGCGAGCCGGGGGGGTCCATCCCCAGCGTGCGGGCTAAAATATCCGCTGAATGGCAGGCCGCCGTGCATGACCACGCGGGCGCGACCGAGGTCGGCCCCTGGGGCGTGGGTGATGCCGCGGGAGAAGGTCTATTTGTGATTGAAAGCGATTTTATTGCGGAGTTTTTTACTCCCGGGACGGATGAACCCGCACCAGAGGGGGAATTGGCCGAGTTGGTATTGAGTTGCCTGGGTCGCGCGGGCTGCCCGATTTTGCGCTATCGCACGCGGGATTTGGTCCGGCCCGTCTGGCGGCATGGCAAAGATTGCGGTTGGGTGTTTTTGCCAGGGGGGATATTAGGCCGGGCGGATGACATGCTGGTGGTGCGGGGCGTGAATATCTTTCCCAGTTCGGTGGAGGCGATCCTGCGGGAATTCGCCGGAGTGGAGGAATTTCGCGTGACGGTCACCACGGCGGAGGCCATGGATCAACTAGCTATCGAAGTCGAGGATGCCAACCAGCAACACGAAGTCATCGCCGAGACCCTGCGCAGCCGCCTGGGCCTCAAGGTGCTGGTCCATCCCGCCCCCGCCGGAAGTCTGCCCCGGTTTGAGGGAAAAGGAAAACGTTGGGTGGACTTGCGTGGGAAGAATAACACAAGTCTGTGAATGTAGCCATTCAAATCTTTGCAACCTGCAAGGATTATTCGTTGACTAAACATTTACATGCCAAAGGCGTTTAATTCTTTGCGGGCCACAGGCCCGACCTATCACAGCCTAGGGCAAGCGCAGCGTCGCCCTAGGTTGTTAGATAACTCAAACAGGAAGGGCCAACGGCCCGATTCAGACGCTTAGACAAACCATTAAACAGTCCCTTGGGTTTCGGGCTGAAACACGAACTACGATAGTAGTACACCGTTAGAATAAGGATACGCTAAATGGCCAACACGCCCACACCGATTGCGGTATCCCGGACGGAGTCCGGTGGTTTACAAATATCCTGGTCCGACGGCGCGGAGAAACGCTACACTATCCGGGGACTGCGCGAGGCGTGTCCCTGCGCGCATTGCCAGACGGAACGTCTACGGCCCAAGCCGGCGGTACTCTTGCCGGTGATCAGCGCCGCCGAAGCGCGGCCGCTGGCCTTGACGCTGTTTGAACCTGTGGGAAATTACGCCTACGCGATCCACTTTAACGATGGGCATAATTCGGGAATTTACACGCTGGCGCAGTTGTACGCGTGCGGGACGGGGTAGGATGCGATTTTTTAGCCACGGATGGTTGCTGTTATTATTTAGCCACGGATAAACACTGACGGAACACGGATAAATCATGTAATATCTCGCTATAATTTTGACGCATGTGTTTTCTATCCGCGATTATCCGTGCAAATCCGTGGCTCAATCCCCACCGCTGATTTTTTAGCCACTGATTAACACTAATGAAACACGGATTTATATCGTGTAGCGGCACGCAAGAATTTTGACACATAGAATTTTCATCCGTGGCGATCCGAGAAAATCCGTGGCTCAATTGTATACAAATTGCTCCTAGCGCAACCTTAATTCCCTTTTTGCAATCCTTCTTGCAATTGCCTTAAAATTTCGGGATTTAACCCCGGCGGCGGGGAAATGCCATTCAGTCCGTCGGCTCCGCCGAATCCCGGCGGCGCGCTCCCGTCCGCGGCATTCATCCCTTTCATTTGAATCAAGTCGTCTTTGGTGAGGTGGATTTGTTTGTAAACGTCATCGGAAATGACGTAATACCACTGGGCAAAGCGATCGTTGAGTTGTTTCGCCAGATTGCGCCCCGCTTGCAGTTCCTCGTTGTACTTTTTGAGCTTTTCCGCATTGCGTGCTTCGACTTGCTTGCGTTGCAATTCCCACAACTGCTCCGCCTCGGCGGAAGTTGTTTTCGCGGGTTCGGTGGTGGCCGCCGGAACGGGTGCAGGCGCTGTCGTCGCGGGACCTGTCGTCGCGGGCGCCTTCTCGGTATCTGGCGGCGCTGCCGTGGTCGTGGCGGGCGGGGATTTTTCCGTCGTGGTGTCAGTTTCGGCTTTGTCAGCCGCGGGGGTTTCTGTTTTGGGCTGCGCCGCGCTTTCCGCCTGAAACTTTACCGGTTGCAACCGCAGGCGGCGCGGCGCGACGGCCTGCTGATCCTGTTTGGCCTCCTGGCTTTTAGGTTGGGCGGGAGCTGGCTCCGTCGCGGGAGTTTTTTCCGTGGCAGGCTTTTCCTGGGTATTATCGGCGGCGGGCGCGGCCGCTGGTTTGTCATCTGTAGCGGTCGCGGGCGCATCCGCGGGGGGCTGGGGGGACGTTTTTTCTGCCGGGGGAACCGCAGGTGTATCGGTCATGGGAGCCGGCTCCGCGGGCTGCTCTCCCGGTTTGGGTGGAATCGGCTCCAGCTCGGGCTTTTTGATCAGATCCGGGTTAAAGCGGGTCGAGACCATGATCAGCCGCTGGCGAGTCGTGTTGGACGCCAGTGGATTCCCCTCGGCGCCAGCGTTAGTGGCCGCGCCGGTCCCCTCGGTGCGGGATTCGCCAAACCGCAAGATATATTCCACCCCGTTTTGCAAGCGGGCAATCACTTCGCCATCCTTGCCCCCCAACTCCAGGCGATTTTGCTCATTGGGTATGAGATAAAATCCCAAGATCGCCATATCCTCGGCGACGGCGGCGTGTTCGACCTCGTTAATCTGGGTGATATCCTTGGACTGCAAAATGTTAATTAATTCCTGCGGCTTGCGCTTGACGTCGATGATTTGCAAATTACGCAGGGCGGACTTAAGATCGCCCGCCTTGGCGGTGTTCAGCTCTTGATCCTCCGCTAGTTTGATCTCTTGTGGCTTGCCGTCGGTGTATTCGGTCGCGGAGCGAATCTTCCAGTCCGCCTGGGCGTCCGGCAAGTCCAAGACGATGGTGCTTTTCGCCGCCCGTTCCGGCTGGAGCAGCGTGACCCCCTGGTAGGGAATGCGCTTGATCGTGTAGTTGTAATCCTGCAATTCGACATTCGCCAATTTCCCGTCCCCAAACTTCAGCAGGTCGGTCTCGATCCAATCGACAAAGTTGGTCGTGAATTCGTCCGATTTCAGGTCCACCACATAGACCGGATCCTCGTCCTGAATGCGCACATAGCGCTGAGTGGTTTGCTGCGCGGTAAAGTCCAGGGGATTGGGCGTTTTGCCCGCGACATCCTGAACTTTGTTCCCCAGGATAATCTGTGCCAGGGGCTTGTTGCCCGCGTCGCGAATGACGACCAGCTTGCCCACGGCGGGGTCGGTGGGGGACTTGGCTGGGGAAAGCGCCGCTTTGGCGTCTTTGGCGTTGGCATCTTTAGAGTTGGCGGCTTTGCCAGCGGCGGTTTTATACAGCGCGAGCTGTTCCTGCAGTTTGGCGGAGTCGGTCGCGGGGTCCAACACGCCAAATTCAGCATGTTGTTTGGGATTTTCACTGGCGAGGCGCAGCGGCTCCAGATTGACCAGGCTGGTGGCGGCGGCGTACAGCCGCTCCTTACCATCGGCGGGATAATTATCCTTGGAAGGCAGCGTCCATTTATCATTGACGCGTTCGACTTTGAATTCGTCACGCTTGCCTTGACGCTCGTCAAAAGTCACCACCTCCAGGCTGGCGGCCTTATCGGGCTTGCATTCGGGAAAAAGGGGCTGGCCGATCTTGGAGGCTTGATCCACGCGCGGCGGCGCGGGAAGCGTGGCATAGCCTACGGCTAGCAGGACTAGGCCAATCGCGACAAAAGTGGAGGTGCGTAAAAGTTCGGGCATAACGGTAATCCTGATTGTCTTTTGGAAATATTCGTAAAAATTCAATCAACAAAAATCCACGCGGCCCAAAAATGCAACGCGGAACAGCCGCCTAGCGCAGGCGGTTGCGGCTGACACCTTCTTGTTCCTGGGCCTTGCGGCGGAAGTAAACAAAGAACGCCACCACCAGGGGAAAGATCGGCGGCAGGATGATCGCCATCGCCTTGTATTTGTTTTGGATCCCCTCCAACTGTTGCAGGCTCTTGCGTTGCAAATCGCCAATTTCGCGGTTGTACTGGCTTTCCAGTTGCTTAAACGTGGTCTGCGCGGCGTTGGATTCAATCCGATCCACATACTCCAACTGCTCATCCAGCGCATTCAGCTTATCCTGATATGCGGTCGGGTCGATTTGATTATTATCCAGTAGCGCGCGTAATTGTTTCTTGGCCGCGGTAATGCCGTCCACCTTGCCGCGAATTTCGTTGCGAATCTGGTTTTTGGTGTTCTCAAAACTCTCTTTGGCGGCTTCGGTCGCAGCTTTCATTTCATCGGCATTGGCCCGGTTTTGCTCCTCGATGGTCCGCAGCGTATTCGGCTTGAGCGTGCGCTTGCGCACATCGACAAAGCGGTCATCCCCGGCCAAATTGTCAACCATGTTGAGCGCGAGGGTGACATTATCCAGTTGCAAGTCGATCCCCGGAAAAACCTCGTTATTTTCACGGGTCGCAAAAAACAAATTGTGCAATAAATCCACGTCCGTCACCACAATCACATGCAACGGAGCGGCAGTCGCCGTCGCGGAATTGGTCAGCTTGTCCAGGGCCGCGGCGTTCTGGGCGGCGACCGCGTTGCCAGGGTTTGGCTCTGGCGTGGAGGCTGTTGGCGACATTGGCGGAGCCGGGGGGACCGCGTCGGCCGACTTACCCGCGGAATCAGCCGCTGGGGCCGAGCCATTCGCGGGCGTCGCCTGCGCCAGGCGAATTGCCCGCCGCGCGCGCTCGGGGGAATCCCGCCGCGCGCGCTCGGGGGAATCACTGTCCTCCATCGGCAGGATGGCGGCCCCGGACTGGCTTTGATTGCCGCGAATCATCGCCGCCACCACAAAAGCCCCCGGACGGGGAACCTCAAAGCGACTCAATCCCGATCCCGCCCGTCGCAGTTGCTGCTGCAACGCCTCCCGCGCGTCCCCCGCAGTGATATAGCCCCCCGCTTCGCTGGTTCGGACCAGATATTGCATATTTGTCGTCCCTTCTTGGTCCTTGACCAGCGAACCGACAAACGGCAAGAACACCTTGTCCAGTCCAGCCGTGACCGGACTAGCGGGATTGAATGGATTGTTGGCCGTTTGATCCTGGCTGCTCACAAATAGCATCTGGCGATAGATCTGATTGACCAGCCGCTTTTCCGGCAGGTAGTCGCTCCACACGATAAACGTGCCATCCAATAGCGGATCTTGCTTGCGCCGTTCCCGCAGTTGAAACGGGTCCGGCTCGTCCTGGGGCAATAAGTTGAATTCTTGCTCTTTTAGGCGTTTCTCCTTGGCCTCCACCCAGCCGGGGGGAGCGTTCTCGAGCCGCACGCCCAAGGTTTGCCAGAGGGTCTCGATCGGCTGATCGGCGGTGACCATGCCGGGATGCGTGCTTTGCAACGATCTGCCAAAATAAAAGGGAAAGGGATCCTCAAAGACGAGTGTTTTTTGGCCCGCTTTGATCGCCGCAGCCAGGTTGTCCATTTGCGGCTGGGTCAGGGTGGAGGGCTGAATGGCAATCAGAGCCGCAAACTTGGGCTCGCCGTCCAGCTTTAATTCGATCGGTTGCGTGGGATCGACAGAGATCACTTCGTACTGTTTTTTAAGCTCGTTGACGAACAGTTCAAAACCAGTCCCCCGTTGCGGGCCGCGTTCTGGCTGGGATGGGCCTAGCACCTCGGCTTGGGTCTTGACAATGCCGATCCGCTTTTTCTCTGGCTGGGTGACGGCGCTGATCGAATGGATCAGTTCATATTCCAGCGGCAGATCCTTGTCAAAAAAGGGCTTGACCAGTTTGCGCGGGCCGCAGGTAAACGCCATGCCCAAAAAGATTTCCTCTTCCTTGATTTTTCCCCGTTCGCGAATTTCCTGCAGCACGGGCCGAATGTCGTAGGTATCCTCCGCGCGGGCGGCTTCCTCGGTGTCGGGTTCGACGGTGATAATCCGGGTAGAGACCTTGCGGTCGCTGCGCTGTTCGATCTCGCGCAAAAAATTCTCTAGCGACAGCCGCTGCTGTTGATAGGCTTCGGGCAATACCGGACTGACAAAGGCCTCGACCAGGACCGGTTTGTCCCCCGGCAAGTCCCTCAATATAGCCAGCGTGCTGGCTGACAACGAATTGAGCTGTTTATCGCTGGCGTCAAACCGGCCCAGGGAATGGCCGGTAAAGAACAGGTTGATCCCCGCCACCGCCGCGGCCAGACCCCCAAAACGCAGCAAATAATGCCACCACAGCGACTGCCCGTCCCGCCCGCCGCTCCAGTGGCGGCGGCCAATCAGCACCATGCATAAATACAGTCCCAACACGGTGATGCCCAAAAAATAGACCATCCCCGGCAGGCTGACCACGCCCCGCCCAAAATCATGAAAATGATTGGCAAACGAAAAACTTTTGATTAGCTTCGCGGTGGTCTCGTCAGTGTTAAAGGAGTTGGCCCATTGGGCGATGACAAACGGAGCGTTAAACAGAGCGCCCAAGATAAACGACACCGTCAGGTTGTTGCTCAGGAATGACGCCACCATGCCGATGGAGAGCATCGCCACGCCCAAAAGCAGGTAGCCCAAATAATTAGTAAAGAACAGTCCGTAGTCCATGTAGCCGTCGGACAGCAGGTACAGCACCGAAAAGCTGCAAAACAGCGAAAACAAGAGCGACACGGCGTAGATTCCCGTCGCGGCCAGAAACTTGCCCATTACGACATCCAGATCCCCAGCGGGAATCGTGAGCAGCAGTTCATCCGTCCCCTGGCGGCGTTCTTCGGTCCAAATGCTCATGGTGATCGCCGGAATAAACACCAGCAAAATCCAGGGCATGTAGAGGTTCAATTGTTCCAGATTGGCCAGGTTGGCGTTAAAAAAATCATCCGGCCAAAACGCCGCAAAACTGCTCAGCAGCACAAACAGGCAGATAAAGACATATCCCGTCGGCGTGCTAAAGTAGCTCACCAAGTTGCGATTGAAAATTGCCGAGACGACGTTCCAGTTCATATATCAACACCTAATGGCTAACGTGGCTGGGTAAAAAACTGCCCGGGCCGCGCACTAACCGCGCGGCCCCCATAAGTTTTGTAAATGGCCTAGGCCCGCGCCCCGGCCAGGGGATTTGGCCCCTTGGTCCAGTTTTGCGCGGCGCGGGTCAGCGACAAAAACTGATCATCCAGGCTCTGGCCGCTGGCTTTGAGCTCTTCGACCGGGCCATCGAACATTTTCCGCCCCTCGGCGATAAAGATCACGCGATTGGCAATCGCCTCCACCTCTTGCAAAATATGCGTTGACAGCAAAATCGTTTTGTTCTGGCCCAGACGGCGGATGGCCTCGCGCACTTCGCGGATTTGGTTGGGATCCAGGCCCGCCGTTGGCTCGTCTAGTATTAGCACATCCGGTTCGTGCAAGAGCGCCTGCGCCATGCCCACGCGCTGGCGGTACCCTTTGGATAATTTGGAGATTGATTTGCCGATGACCGCCTTTAAGTCGCATTGCTCGATGACGGCGGCGATGCGGGCAGCCTTGTAAGAGCTGTCCAGCCCCCGCGCGTCGGCAAAAAACTCGAGCAGCGTCCGGGGGGTCATGTCGGGATAGAGGGGGCCGTTTTCGGGGAGGTAGCCCAAATGCCGGGCACCGGCCAGGCGTTCGGTCGCCATGTCATAACCGGCGATTTTGGCCGTGCCGGTGGAGGGGCTTAGGTAACCGGTCAGCAGCTTCATGGTGGTGCTTTTTCCGGCGCCATTCGGCCCTAAAAATGCCACCACCTCTCCTCGATTGAGCGTAAAGCTGACGTCCCGCGTCGCCGCAAAATCCCCATAAAATTTGGAGAGCCCCAGGGCTTCGATCATTGGTTGTTCGCGGCTGGCGACCATACAAAAAATCCCGCAAGAAAAAGATGAGCAATCCGGCAAAGGACGGTTTTACGTCCTTTTAGCCCGGTTTGCTTGTTCTACGAAGCAAAACCACAATTTGCTCAGTCCGGTGGGGCCTGGCATGTTCAAAACTTACACAGAAAATGGCTTTTTTTCTAGGGTGCGGGGGGCGTGCGGTTTGTGCCGCGGGTGGATTGGCCCGCGTGAAGGTAGAACTCTCATCATAAAGAGACGATCTGCCCGCTGGCCACGCTCGCTTCTTCCGCTTCGAGAATTTCCAGGCACTGCACTGGATCCTCTAGTGTTACCACCGTCGGTCGCTCCCCTGCGTGGATACAATCCACAAAATACCGCAATTCGCACAAATAACCGGTTTCCTCCGGCAAATGAATCGGCTGCAAAACCCCATTTTGGCTGACCTGCAGCGCGGGTGTACGACCCAGGCGATAATCCAAGGTGGCCTCCTCGCAATTAACGGTGTACGCCATTTCAAAGCCGAACCCCGGTGCCAGCGACCAGGACCCCTCCGCCACGACCAGTTCCGGGCCGCTTCCCGCCGGATAGAGATACTGTGTCACCAAATGATCCACCGCGCCGCTGGTTTTGCTATACCCCCGGCTAAACACGCCCGCCGGCCTGCCAAACAGATAATACACAAAATCGGTGTCATGAATGTGCAAATCCAACAGCGCCCCGCCGGAAAGCTCTCCCTTGCTGTACCAACCCGCGGGCATGCTGGTCACCCGTCGAAACGTGGCGCTGCGCACCCGGCCATAGCGATTGGCCGTGATGGCATGTTTTAGCCACGCCCATTCCGGCCAAAACCGCAGGCACATCGCCGTCATAAACAGCCCCGGACTGGCCGCGGCCGCCGCCACCATTTGCCGCGCCGCCGCCGCTGTGCGGGCGAGCGGTTTTTCACACAATACGTGCTTTCCGGTCGCCAGTGCCGCCGCCACCAACTCGGGATGCGTGGGCGTGGCGGTGCAAATATCAATCAGTTGCAGTTCGGGGTTATTGAACACATCCGCCATCTGGGTGGTCCCGGTGATGTTGGTCATGTCCAACCGCTGTATCCCCGCCCCCAGGACGTTCCCCTCGGTCCCGACCATATTGCCGCTGGCCCGCTGGGGATTGCGGTCGCAGATCATGGTGACCTGGACATTGGGCAGCAGTTGGTACGCCTCAAAGTGCGTGCGGCCCATCATGCCCATACCGATAATGCCGACGTTGATCATGGGGTGGTGGAGGATGGAGTTTAGAGGAGTGGAGTTTGGTTTTTGGGTTTGGGAGAAGAGGAGTTTTTTAAATCATCACCATCGTGGACGATTGTCAAAAAAGGACATTATGAGCGCAAATATGATAATAACAATAAGCGGTATTGTCACAGCCATCACAAATGAGAATACTGGCGACCATAAAGCGAGCGAAATATGCTTTTGTTCAGGGTCCACTTCATGGTCTGCTAGAAACTCGGCCTGATGCTCTTGTTTTAAATCCGACAACGGTGATTCATAGGGATTAAATTGCATGAGCAATGTTGCTAGGCGTTTGCCGCGGGCATGGCTCACTCTAAGCCGCCGCTACGACCTTTGCAATTTTATCCACCGCGGTGCGAATATCCGCAATGCGCTGGTCCCCCGCCTCACGTTCGATCATCAAGTTCCCTTGAAATGCCTGCCGTTCCAAAATGCCAAAAAACCCATTCCAATTGACTTCTCCCTGGCCCACGGGGACCTCGGTTCCCCATTCTCCCTTGACCGGCGAGCGGATCGCGTCCTTGATATGACAACTGCGCACATGGGGCAACAACAGCTCGAGCGCGGAGAGAGGGTCGCCACTGCCGTACAGGAGCATATTCGCGGGGTCAAAGTTGATCCCCACATTCGGCCGTTTTAATCGCTGTAAAAAAGCCAACAGCGTCTCCGCTGCTTCCTGGCCAGTTTCTAGGCAGATCACAATGCCGCGCGTGGCAAACAGATCCGCTACCTGGGTCATCCGGTCTAAAATTTTAGCATAGATCGGGTCGCCGGAATCAGGGGGAATAAAGCCCGCGTGCATCGTGATTTGGGTGATACCCGCCGAGGCGGCCAGCGGCAACACAGTTTGAAAATTCTTCCAACTGGCGGGCCAGGTCTCGTCGGGCAAGACGCCGCCGGTCCGGTGAATCGCCGCGATACTGCTATAGTCCTCACCCACGCAGCCGACCATGCCGCTGGCGATCTTGACTTCGGCCACGCGCAGGGCCTCCCAGCCGGTTTCCCATACGCGGGGTTGCTCGTGAAAGGGGTCCAGGGCTAATTGCACCTGGCCCAGGCCGATGTCGTGCGCGGCCTGAACCAAGTCCGCGGGGTGCCGGGGGCGAACCGACCAACTGCAAAAACCCAATCGTGGCTGTAACAGCATGAATTTGGTGTTCATAACTTTGTTCGGGCTTAATATGAATTTAACCGCAACGCGGTTATGGAACGTAGCCCAGGGTTGCCGCGCAGCGGCTACCCTGGGTAAGGATTGATATAAAAACACTATACCGCAATGCGGTTTCGGAAGTTCGTTGCAGTTCAAGCAATGCCTTGGGAAATCCTTGCAAGGCAATCACCTGATTAACCTACTTATCATAACGGATTCCAACCCGCCTGGTACAACCCCGCTAGGGCCAGCCAGCCGGCGCTTTCCGCCGACACCGCCCCGGGCTGGTCCCACGCGTCGATCCGGATGTGATTGACCAATTGATAGAGTAAGTTCGCCCGTATCTCGCGCATTAACTCATCCGAAAACGCCGCATACCGGGTAAGCTCGCTTACCAAAACCAGCCGATTGGGCCGCATAAAGTTGACCGCATTGGCGATGCCCATGGCCAACAGCCGCAGCATCTGCCGCATCCGTTCGTCCGTCGGCGAATACTGCGCCGCCCGGTCAAACAGCGCGCTTTGCGACGTGGTTTCGTTCGCCGATTCCCATTCTTTGTTATGCGCCGCTTGGCCATTGGCGCCGCTGGCAGGCTGGTTTGCCGTCAAAAACGCCGAACTACAGATACGCTCAAGGCAGCCGATATGACCGCAGTAACAAGGCTCGGTCTCGACCGGCAGTCGGGTATGTCCCAGCTCGTTCGCACCGGATAGACAACCGCGGTTGGGGCGACCGTCAATCAACATGGCCGCCCCCAAACGTCCATCCCCGGCATAGACCAACAGCACGTCTTCTCGCTCTTCGGCCAAATGCGTGAGCAACCACCGCACCGCCAAGGCGTGCATGTCATTTTCAAAGACGATTGGTTTGCCCGCCGCGGCCGTAAAAATCCCCTCTAAATTCAAAGGATGCGGCGTTCGGTTGAGCGCGCTAAAGAGAATCGATTTGTTCGCCTGGTCTAAAAAACCCCGGGAACTGATGCCTATGGCCAAGGTTTGGTCCTTGACCGTCTGTCGTAGCAGCCGGGCCGCGGTTTGCAGGGCTTCCTGTGGCAAGTCCGTCGCCTGGACCTGCGATTTTCCCAGCATCTGGCCCCGTAAATTTAACCTGGCCAGTTCCACCTGCCCCTGGCCAAACGACAGGCCCAGCACGTGGCGGGTGGCCATGTCAATTTCTAATGGAATGCGGGGCCGCCCCTGGCCGACTGATTCGGGGGAGCCTTCCTTGAGAATGCCCAATTGCAATAGGGCCGCCGCTTCGCTGCCGATGGCGTTGGGATTCACGCCGGTCCGTTCGTGCAGTTCCCAGCGGCTGAGGCGGCTTTCGCGCCAAATTAAGCGTAAAATTTCTTTTTGGCGTAATTCCAGCAGCATGCGAATTAAATCCCTGGTTTTGAATAAAGCCGCCGCAATTTTAGCAGAAGATTCGCAGAAAACCAGCACTTTATGCGAATCAGAATTGACAATTATTGTAAATCAATACAATAAACATTCGCATTTCAAAATTCCATTGGCGAATTCTTTGTGATTTGCACAATAAGGGTGGCCAACACCGCCACCCTGGGCCTATCTTTCTTTGCTGGAGCCGCACCGCATGTCCCAACTTCCCCTGGCCACCGAACGCATTCCCGTTCAGGTTTTTCCACAATCCACCGCCGTCAACCGCGCCGTGGCCGCGGAAATTGCCCAATTAATCCGGGAACGTGCCCAGGCGGGACGACAATGCGTCCTAGGTTTGGCCACGGGTTCCACGCCGACGGGCGTCTATGCCGAGTTGATCATGCTGCACCAGACAGAGGGGCTAAGCTTTAAAAATGTCATCACATTCAACCTGGATGAATATTACCCAATGCAGCCGCTGGAACTGCAAAGCTATGTCCGGTTCATGCGGGAACATTTGTTCGACCATGTGGATATATTACCGGAAAACGTGCATATCCCCGATGGGACCCTCCCGCGCGAGGGGGTCAACGAATTTTGCCTCGACTACGAACGCCAGATTACCGCGGCGGGGGGGATCGACATTCAAATCCTGGGGATTGGCCGGACGGGGCATATCGGCTTTAACGAGCCAGGCTCGGGCCGCGACAGCCGCACCCGCATGATCACGCTGGACGGAGTCACGCGGTTGGACGCCGCCAGCGACTTCTTTGGCGAACAGTACGTCCCCCGCCGGGCCATCACCATGGGCGTGGGGACAATTTTAGCCGCGCGGCGGGTCATCTTGATCGCCTTTGGGGAACACAAAGCGCCGATTGTCGCCACGGCGGTCGAACAACCGATCACCGATGCCGTGGCGGCCAGCTTCTTACAGCTCCACCCTAACGCCACGCTGATGCTGGACGAAGCGGCCGCGGCGGAACTAGCGCGGGTTAAAACCCCCTGGCGGTTTGGCGTGGTCGAATGGTCCCCCACCATGATCCGCCGGGCGGTCATTTGGCTAGCTCGATTGCTAAACAAGCCTATCCTTAAACTGACCGACGAGGATTACAACGAACACGCCCTGCAGGACCTGCTCGCGGATCATGGGCCGGCCTACCGGATCAATATCGATGTCTTTCGCACCCTGCAAGAAACCATCACCGGCTGGCCCGGCGGCAAACCCGACGAAAAGAAGCGGCCGGGGGATATTCGCCGCAAAACCGACACCATTTTTCCCAAACGTTGTTTGATCTTTTCTCCCCATCCCGATGACGACGTCATTAGCATGGGGGGGACGCTGATTCGGCTGGTTGATCAGGGACACGAGGTGCATATCGCTTATCAAACGTCGGGCAATATCGCGGTCTTTGACGCCGACGCCCTGCGATTTGTCGATTTTTCCTTGGAATTTAATCGCCTGTTTCATATCTCCCCCGAACATACCCAAAGGATTGAACGGCATATTGAGGAATTTCTGCGTAATAAGCAGCCCGGCCAAGTGGACAGCCCCGAAGTCCAGCAAATCAAAGGGATGATCCGCCGGGGAGAAGCCCGCGCCGCCAGCCGCGATTGCCGCGTCCCGATGGACAATCTGCACTTTTTGGACATGCCCTTTTATGAAACGGGCAAGGTCAAAAAGAAACCGTTGGGTGAGGAAGACATTCTGATAACCCAGCGTCTGCTGGAGCAAATCAAACCGCACCAGATTTACGCGGCGGGGGATCTGACCGACCCGCACGGGACGCACCGGGTTTGCCTGGCGGCGGTGCTGGCAGCGGTCGAGCGGGTGCGCGATCAAGAATGGTTTAGCCAGTGCGAAGTTTGGTTGTACCGCGGCGCCTGGCAGGAATGGGAACCGGAAAAAATTGAAATGGCGGTTCCCATTAGCCCCGAGGAACTGCTGCGCAAGCGGACCGCGATCTTTAAGCATCAATCACAAAAGGACCGGGCCATGTTTCCTGGCAGCGATAGCCGCGAATTTTGGCAGCGGGCCGAAGACCGCAACCGCGCCACCGCCCGCCTGTACGACCAACTAGGCCTAGCGGAATACGAGGCGATCGAGGGGTTTGTGCGCTGGCGCGGCTAATGTAGCAGGCACCGTCCCGGTGCCGTTTGGTTTTTGGGTTTTGGTGGAATAAAATTCCTACCGCAGCAAGATGGCTGGAATAGCTGGGTGGCTGGGGTCGAGCCTAGGCGAGCCCCCAGTTGGGGAGAAGTGTAGCTCCTGAGGAGAGCAATCTTTATAGTAAGATTAGTCAATATTAATTGATTCCTCCCCCTTAGCGGAGTGATATTGTAGCTGCGGACGCAAGTCCTCGGACAGCAATTATTACAACAGCAAAGCCATGTAATGCTGGGGCAACGCGCAGCGTGCCCCCATCTTGTGGCGAGTTTCTCTGGCGGAATGCGTTGCTGGTTTTTTGCAAATGGTTACACGCGACTCTTAGCGGCAAGTTTTACTCGCTGATTTGGAGTTTAAAAGCTTGATATATTAGTTTGTCCCCTAGGTCGCAATATGATCCGTCGTTCCCTGGATCCCGGTGCTGGTTTGTCGTTCTGGGTCAATACCCGGCGTTAATTCTAGGGGCCAATATCCTAGTGTAGTGTCTCTGAATTAAGTGAACCACAAATTATAACCGAGAACTGATTTTTCTGAGTACTGGACCGGGATTTCCAAATTTCTAAAAGTAGCCATCAGTGAGAGACACTACACTAGCCTATCCCAACCATAAGTCCCGCAGATAACAAATGCACTGATTCAGGGATTTAGTCTCTCAAAGAGAAAAGGGAATCATCAAGCCTCCAAAAATGATAAAAATACGCTATTCCTTGCTAGCATAATCTATGGCAACCAGCGACTTTATCGCTTGGGTAGTCTATGTTACCGCATTCCGTAATTTCAGCCCCACGGTGCATAATCTCCGATTAATATCAATAATAAGCCAAAAGGATTTGGCTCATAACATAAAATGGAGTTTTCCATGCGCTGGTTGACGCTGTGGGGCGGGGTGTTGCTGGCTTTGCACGGTGCGGCTACCGGGGCGCGGGCACAATCGTTCGGCGTAGAACTCCACAACACGCTAATGCCCGCTTCTGGCGGGATGGGGGGGGTTAGCATCGCCCAACCCCAAGACCTAACCAGCGCCATCAATGGCAATCCCGCGGCCCTAACTCAATTTCAGGGAACGCAATTTCTATTTAGCGGAGCCTGGGCCGAGCCGACTTTTAACCTGACCCAAACAGGCAATATTCCACCGGTTGGACCGCCACTTATCGAACCTTATTCGGCCAAATCCACCGCGCCCGGCACTCCGGTGGGGAATATCGGTGTAACCCAGGATCTAAGCGAATTGGGCTTGCCCGCCACACTGGGGATCGGATTTATCACGAGCGCCGGGGGGTTTGTGGATTTTCGCCAAATTCCCGAGAGCTACGGCACAAACACCGGGCAAGTGATTTTTAATCTGCCGGTCATGGTCGGGATGGACTTGACGGACCGGCTGTCGGTGGGCGGGGGGATGGGCCTGGGGATCGCGTTTTTTGACGGGCCTTTTGTAGGGGTGGGGGGAATGACCCCCGATTACGCGCTGCGGGGGACACTCGGGGCAAATTATCTGCTGAACACCACGACCACCGTCGGGGCGTATTATCAGACCGAGCAGTCCTACACTTTTGATAACGCGTTTTTGCTCAATCCCGGCCCGGGACAATCGGCGTTCGATGTCGACATGGACTTGCCACAGAATCTGGGATTTGGCATTGCCAATACATCGCTGATGGAGGGCAAGTTGCTCGTGGGGATGGACGTGTTGTACAAATTGTGGGACGAAGCGGATTTGTACCGTGCAATCTATGAAAACCAATGGGTGTTGCAGTTTGGGGCGCAATATACGCGCGGCAAATACCGTTTGCGGGCGGGCTATGTCTGGGCCGAAAATCCCCTTGATCAAGATCCTGGTTCCAATATTGGCGGTGTCGTCCAGCCCGGAGGGCTGCGGTCTGTACGTTACACGCAGGGACTCTTAGCCATTACCAGCCAACACCGGATCACCATGGGGATTGGCGTGGTCGATGTGCTACCCGGGATCGACTTGGACTTTATGGCCGGGGGAATGTTCCGTGACAGTGAGCAATTGGGAGACTTTACCCGGACTTCAATCGAAAGTTATTGGATTGGCACGGGGTTGACTTGGCGGTTTGGGCGCGGATCGTGCGAACGCCTGCCGGTCCCCGCCACCTGGAGCGGCTAATAGTGTTTGTCCGAGAAACGGTAAATGATAAACAGCGACGGGGCGGCGGATCAGGCCGACCGCCAGGCTCGCTTTTTTAAAAAATCCATAAAACCAGGGAAAAGCAGCCTCCCTCCCCTGCGCTATTTACCTTCTGCTGCCTGTTTAGCGGCTTCCTCCAATTGACGGATATCCGCCGGTGTTAGCACCGGACGATTGATCGTCAGTGTGATATCGAGAAGCTTTCCAGTAAAGGCAAATGGCACTTTGTAATCCGAGTCGTCCACGGGGGTGCCGGTGTCGGAGCCAACATCGAGATTTTCGTCCCATTGCAGGATGAGTGGTATTGTTCGTTCCATGGCATGTTCGGCCACGACATTGCCGTCCACCTTCAAGGTGCCGAAGCCGCCGCGTCCCACCCCGCTCAAACTATTAAACGCCAAGGTCTCCATACCCAGGCCATCATATTTAAAGTCGAATTCCAGCGTGTGCTTTCCTGGCGCGAGCGATTCTTTACCTTCCCACTTTACCCGCATTAAATCGACCAAATTCCAGGTAAAGACAGGTTTACCTTCCAGCAGATAAAATCCGTAACCGCCAAACCGGCCCCCTTGGGTGATGAGGACGCCGGAAGCCCCATTTTCGGGCACTTCGATCTCGGCCACAAATTTATAGGACGAGTTAAGAATACTGGGGGCGTCACCATTGGGAGTTCCCGTGAGGGGACGTTTCCAAGTAAAGACATTACGGCCAGCGGTGATGCTGGGGCGCGGGGTTATTAAGCGCGTGGCCACCGTGGAATCTAGCGGGAGAACATTGTACTTTTGCGCTTCTTGCCAAAAAATCGCTTGTAGTTCTTGTACTTTTTCCGGGTGCTTCTGGGCAAGGTCGTTTGACTGTGTCCAGTCACTTCGCAGGTCATACAATTCCCAGGGATACTCTGCTGGATTGGAGCCCACGCCTCCCATGACCACCCATGGTGGACGCATGACCTTGGTGCTGGCGATCCAGCCATCATGGTAAATCGCGTGGTCCCCCATCATTTCAAAGTACTGCGTTTTTCGCGCGGACGGGGCGTCGGCGTTTTTCTGGTCAAAGGTGTACAGCATGCTGACACCTTGGATCGGCCGCTGGGGAATGCCGTCCACAACTTGCGGTTGGGAAATGCCCGCCGCCTCCAAAATAGTGGGAACAATGTCGATAAAGTGATGAAATTGATGACGCAGGCCCCCTTTGTCCTTGATTACTTTGGGCCAAGAAATAGCCATTCCTTGCCGTGTCCCGCCAAAGTGCGAAGCAACCTGCTTTGTCCAAGAAAAAGGCGTGCAAAACGCCCAAGTCCACGGCACGGTCATGTGGTTGTATGTTTGGTCCGACCCCCACACGTTGTAAAACCGCGCTAATTGCAATTCAATGGGCACCTGCACGCCATTAAACATGGCCACTTCATTAGGCGTGCCAAAGAGTGTCCCCTCCGCACTGCTACCATTATCCCCGCTGATATAAATGATCAGGGTGTTATCCAATTTTCCCATGTCCTCGACAGCTTGGATCACACGGCCGATTTCGTGGTCGGTGTACATTAAATAGGCGGCATACACTTCCACTTGCCGCAGATACATTTTCTTTTCGGCTTCCGTGCACTGGTCCCAATCTTTGAGCAGATCTTTGGGCCAGGGGGTGAGTTTGGCATTTTGTGGAATGACTCCCAGTTTTTTCTGGTTGGCGAAGATCCGTTCCCGCAGTTCGTTCCAGCCGTCGTCAAACAAGTGCAGGTCTTGGGCTTTTTTGATCCATTCCTGGGTGGGATGGTGGGGGGCATGCGTTCCGCCCGGTACGTAATACACAAAAAATGGTTGCTCTGGCGTTAGCGTGTTTATCTGGTTCATATAGCTAATAGCGTCGTCAGCCATCGCGGTTATCAAATTGAAGTTTGGATTATCTTTGAATGGATAAATGTAGGTCGTATTGCGGGCCAGATTGGCCGGTTGCCACTGGTTGGTATCCCCCCCCATAAAGCCATAGAAATATTCAAAGCCCATGCCAATTGGCCATTGATCAAATGGCCCAATAGCGGTCGCTTGAAATGAAGGTGTGTTGTGGTTCTTGCCGAACCAGGAAGTACGGTAACCGTTATCCTTTAAAATTTTGCCGACGGTAGCCTGATCCCGCGTGATAATGCTGTTGTATCCCGGAAAACCCGTTGCTTGCTCCGCAATGACACCATATCCGACGGAATGGTGATTGCGGCCGGTGATCAGCGCGGCGCGCGAAGGAGAGCACAACGCCGTGGAATGAAAACAAGTATAACGCAAGCCGTTCTTGGCGATGCGGTCCAATGCAGGTGTGGGAATGACTCCCCCAAATGTGCTGGGTGCGCCGTATCCCACGTCATCCGTCATAATTAAGAGCACATTGGGAGCTTCCGCCGGTGGAACAATACGCGAAGGCCAGTAGGGCTTTGACTGGGCGGCATTCTTTTCGATCACACCTCCAAACGGGGCGGGGGGCGCGGGCAACTGTTGGCCAGAGATTGTGGTCGTGGCGTTAGGCGCGCCCGGTTGTCCGGTTGTTTGCGGCACAAACTTAGAGGATTGACCAGGCTCCGTTGTGGACTTTTCGGAAGTCACGGCGGGGCGCGATTTAGCCGGCAGTTGCGCAACAGCCTGTCGTGGGGGCATTCCCTGAAACCAAGCGGTGATCACGCCCAGCACCACACAGACTCCCACGAATGTCGTGCATTGTAATATCTTGTGTCTCATCAATGATCTCTTTGGTAAAAAGTGATTTCCTGAAAGCCGCAAATATACCTGAAAAAAATCAGCATGCTGTATATTTTAATTTTTTCAAATTAAAAATGTACTACCATACTCCAAATCTTCTTTCGCAAGTACGAGTTTTGGCAATCATTAAAAAGTAAATGTTACAATAACGCCATTCGGGAATATTGCAATAACTATTTAAAAGCCACATTCAATAAAATACAATTATAATAAAAAAGTTGTTCGACAAATGCGCAATGCATATCCTGGACTTTGTTTACACGTGCTAGAGGAACTGGTTAGTAGGGCGCATCATAGGGGGAAGGAAATACTTGCCAAAGTTCTTCACCCGGCATTCACGCAGCTTGATTTTTAGCCCCCCATTATCTAGATGCTATCCTGGTAATACAGTCCGGGCTAATAAGAGGCACCGTTGAGGGATAGCCCCGACTAGGCTGCAAAACCGATTTGCGATAGGAAGTCATTCAATCTAATAAAACAAAGCCCAGCAACTAATAGCTTTACCCACGCGTTCCGCTGCGCGGTGGCAGATTAGCGAAATCCAAAATTCCCGCGCTCAGTTCCCCATCCCCCGTTCCCTCCTCCTACCAAAAGAACACCACCGTCACCACCACAAAGATCGGGATGAGGATTCCCACTGAATACGCCATATAACCAAAGAAGCTGGGCATGCGCACCCCGTTTTCCTCGGCGATGGCCTTGACCATAAAGTTTGGCCCGTTGCCGATGTAGGTGTTGGCCCCCATGAGGACCGAACCGCAGGAAATCGCCATCAGCAGCGCCGGTCCTTGCGCAGTTTTTAATAGCTCGGCCAGGTACCCCGGCTGGTTGACATCGACGTGTAACATCCCGCTGGCCGCGGCGGCAAACGTCAGGTACGTCGGGGCATTGTCCAAAAAGCTGGATAAAATCCCGCTCGCCCAAAAGAATTCCCACGGCTGGTCCAGGCCCAGTTCTCCCCCTCGTACGCCCAGGATTTGCAGGGCGGGAATCATCGTGATAAAGATTCCAGCAAAGAGGACCGCGACTTCGATGATCGGCCCAAAGCCAAAATTATTTTTTTGTCGGATCACGGGGCTGGTGACCAAATAGGCGGCCACGGCGATTAATGCCATGAGTCCCTCTTGCGGGCCAAAACCCTTCCCCAATAAGCCGCTTCCCTTGGCAATGATCACGCCGACGATTCCTAGCAGAAATAGCACATTATGCAGGCCGATGATCCGCAGCGGCTCATTATCCATCAATCGTTCGAGCTGGCTTCCCTCGCGGGCTGCTTCCTCGCGATTGAGCGCGATCTGGTCCCAAATGTTAAACACCACCAGCAGGATCACATTTACCATGAGCCACTGCGGCCAGAGATGTTCCAATGTCCAAAAAAACGGCACCCCTTTCATAAATCCCAAAAAGAGCGGTGGATCGCCAATCGGCGTGAGCAAACCGCCGGCATTCGACACAATAAAAATAAAGAACACGACCACATGGACCATGTTTTGCCGCGGTGCGTTCGCGCGAATGAGGGGCCGGATGAGAACCATCGAGGCCCCCGTGGTGCCGATCACACTGGCGAGCAGCGCGCCTATGCCCAAGAGCGCGGTATTGACAATTGGCGTGCCGTCCAGCGATCCCTGGATGTAGATCCCGCCGCTAATGACAAAAAGCGCCCCCAACAAAATCAAAAACGTAATATATTCCAGCAGGGCCTCTTGCAGCAGCTCTCCCCCCGAATGGTGGTAACCAGTGGCAAATTGGGTGGCCAGATAGATAGCGATAGGAACGCCCAGGATTGCCACGATGATCCCTTTGTTGCGGTTGGCTTCCCACCAATGGCCCGCCGTCAAGGGGAGAATGGCAATACAGCCCAACAGGATGGCAAAGGGGGCGACGCTCCAAAGTGGCAGATCCGCGCCGACCTCTTTGGCATGTCCCGCCGCTTCGGCGGCCCAGGCCCCCGCGGGAAATGCAAAGATAGCCAATACACCCAGCCCAAAAGACCAACAACCCCGCGCCCCGATGCCAAACAGTTGCATGCCAACCCTCGAATTTGAAAAAAGACCCAGTGTTTTGCAAACTTTGCTCGCCTGTGTGTCGACGTTGGGCAGTCGTAGTGCGGTGTCAATATTTTGTTATGGATGAGCAATCGGGCGCAAGCCCGCGGTTGGAGCGGCAAAAACCGTGGGCATGCGCCCAGCGGCCGATCAGCCCGCTCAAATCTTTAACTATGACACAGCCTTAGGCTAAATGACGGCGCGGGGCCTGCCAAGGTCTAAGTGGGGGAGTGAGGAGGAAAAATTGAAGTTCGTGGTAAAATTCCAGTCTTTACGGACCTCGCTCGATTCTCGACAATCAATGCCAAAATGAGGTAAAGGGATTTTCCCCGTTCCTCCACTGATATTGGCGACAGATTAAGTACCGCCGATACCATTGGCGGCTTTGTTTATTACGCCCGTTCCATCCGGCGGACGGGACCTACTCGCCACCACCCCCCCTCTCCATCGCCCCATGGCACAAAACCGCAAATCCCGCCGCAAGAAAGCGTTTCAGCGCCGCACTCCCCCCGGAGCACAGCCGGGGACGATTGCCGTTGATCCGGCGGCGGGGCAGCCCGTGGTCGAAGTCTGGGCGATCGGGACCGGAAAGACGCTGGACACCACGGTTAAGAATTTGGACGAACTGCCGGAGATTGTGGCGCGGCACACGGTGACTTGGATCAATGTGGATGGTTTGGGGGATGCCCGGACGCTACAACGCCTGGGGAGTTTGTTTCGATTGCATCCGCTGGCTCTGGAGGATGTGGTCAATGTGCATCAGCGGGCCAAGGTCGACCATTATGAAAACTCGCTATTTATTGTGACGCGCATGCTGCGGCTGAATCGTCCAGAAGAGTGCGCCGTGGAAGGGGACGGATCTACTGAAACAGAGTCTCCCGATAGGTCGCAGCTTGATAAGCCTGCAAATGGCCACCACGAACCAGCCGCGCGCCTGGGGAACGAGCAACTGAGCATGTTTCTGATGGATAAGGTGGTGATCACGTTTCAAGATTCCCAGCCGGGGGACTGTTTTAGCGGCATTCGGGACCGCCTGCGCAAAGGGGACGAAAATTACGCCGCGCACGGGGCCGACTACTTTGCGTACCGGCTGTTGGACGCGGTGATCGATAGCTACTTTCCCATTTTGGAGGCGTATGGCGAACGGATCGAAAACCTCGAGGAAGAACTGCTGGAATCACAACAGCCCGTCAAGCTGCAAAAAATTCACGAGATCAAACAGGACTTGCTGCTGATCCGTCGGGCGATTTGGCCCGCGCGAGAAATGCTGCACAGCCTGGCCCGTGATATCAATCCGCTTATCAAGGAAGAGACCCGCATTTACCTGCGTGATTGTTATGACCACACGGTGCAAATTTTGGATCTATTGGAGACTTATCGCGAGTTAGGCTCCGACCTGCGGGATTTGTACCTCTCCAGCGTCAGCCAGCGGATGAATGAAATCATGAAAGTGCTGACGATCATTTCGACGCTGTTCATTCCGCTGACATTTATCGCGGGCGTGTACGGCATGAACTTTCAGTACGATCCCGAGACGGCTCCATTTAACATGCCGGAACTGTACTGGTACTGGGGTTATCCGGCCTTCTGGACGCTCATGATTGTTATTACGCTGGGCATGCTGTGGTACTTTGTGCGTAAAGGCTGGATTGGCAGCGGCTGGTGGCGGTAGGTCCTGTCCGCCGGACGGGACCTGGGTAATAAACAAAGCCGCCGATGGTATCGGCGGTCTGTGGGGGGGAGCGGTGGGGCAGGGGTGCGGAGGGGCAGGGGTGCGGAGGGGCAGGGGAGCGGAGGGGCAGGGGTGACTCCAAACTCAATCCTCCACTACTCCAAACTCCATTTCTCCACTACTCCACCCCTAGTCGTTGTTCCGTTAACTCGATCGCCTTGAGCACGCCGCGGGCCTTATTCAATGTTTCTTGGTATTCCAGCTCCGGCACGCTATCGGCCACGATCCCCGCCCCGGCCTGCACATACGCCTGGCCATTGCAAATGACAATCGTCCGCAGGGCAATGCAGCAGTCGAGATTTCCTGTGTAGTCAAAATACCCCACCGCGCCGGCGTACGGTCCGCGACGATGCGGTTCTAACTCGTCGATGATCTGCATCGCCCGCACTTTGGGCGCGCCCGAGACCGTCCCCGCCGGCAGGCACGCGGCCAGCGCGGCAAACGCGTCTTGTCCCTCCGCCAGTTGTCCGGTGACGTTGCTGGTGATGTGCATGACATGGCTGTACCGTTCGATCACCATGACATCGCTTAGTTCCACCGTGCCAAACCGCGCCACCCGGCCCACGTCGTTGCGGCCCAGATCGACCAGCATGACATGTTCGGCCCGTTCCTTGGGATCTGCCAGCAGTTCCTCGGCCAATTCGCGGTCCTCGTGTTCATCGGCCCCCCGTTTGCGCGTGCCAGCCAAAGGCCGCACGGTGATTTCGCCATCGACCACTCGCACCAGCACCTCGGGCGAGCTCCCCACCAGCGTGACGGTGGGCATGCGTAAAAAGAACATAAACGGGCTGGGATTGACCACCCGCAGCGTCCGGTAAATTTCCAGTGGCGGCACCCGCGCGGGCAAATTCAGCCGCTGGCTAAGGACCACCTGAAAAATATCCCCCGCGCGGATATATTCCACGCACTTTTCCACCGCAGCGCAAAATCCCGCTGGGGTAAAGTTTGACTCATACGCAATTTGGGGGTCGCCGCTGATGCTAATCTCGTCGAGCTTGGTCGCCGCCAGGGGAGATTCCAGCCGCTCGGTCAACTCTTTGATGGCGGCCTGGGCCGCTTCATACGCCGTGCGGGCATCCACCCGCGTTCCATCTTCCCGGACCAAGCTGGCCAGCGCGATCACTTCGATTGTTTTGCGAATATTATCAAAAACGACCAAGCGGTCAAAAAAGCCAAACGAATAATCGGGCAATTCCCGGTCATCCGGGGGGGAGTTGGGCAGATGCTCGGTAAAGCGGACCACGTCATATCCGGCATAGCCCACGGCTCCGCCGGTAAAAGGGGGCAATCCGGGAATTTTGGCCGCTTGGCGCGCTTGCACCCGGGTCCGCAGGGTGGCAAGCGGGTTTTCCACGGTGATCCGTTCGACCACAGGCTGACTGGCGGCAAAGCGGGTGATGGTCACCTCCGTCCCGCGGGCCTCCCAGATTTCCGCCGGGTCCGCCAGCAAAAAAGTGTACCGCCCAATTCGTTCTCCCCCCACCACGCTTTCAAAGAGTGCCACGCCGTTGCCGGTGTCCAGCTTTTGGAGGGCGGTGACCGGCGTCAGTTGATCGCTCAGCAGACTGCGCGCGACGGGGATCAGGGTGGCCGTGGCGGCCAAACGGTCAAATTCCGCAAAATCGGGTAGGTTCGGCATAATAAATGGTAGGGGGACGGTCGGCAATGTGCCACGGCACTGGCGGCGGGTTTGGCCGTAGGGCGCGCGGTCAAATCCGTTGTAGATTAACACTCGGATCGGGAGGGGACAATTGCCCGTGGGGACTTTGCTTTTGGGGGAACACGCTCTTGAGCGGCTGGACAAAGTTCGGGAAATGCCACATCCCGGTTAGCGTGAGGGCCATTTGCCCGCCAAGTTCGCTTGACAGGCCGACCAGTGGGGATAGAATCCCTTGGGCCGCTTGAGTTTAGGGGATTTTATCGGCATCTTGGCCAGCACATTGCCCCTTTGGCTCAAATACGTGAAAATAGGTAGGCCGGCTCAATTTTTGTCCTGGCCCGGTTTGATAACTCCCCCGATTGAATGTGGCAACCATGAAATGCCAAAAGTGTGAAAAACCGGCGACGTTTCATATCACCGAAATCGAAAGCGGCAAGCACCGCGAATTGCATTTTTGTGAAGAATGCGCCCGGCTTTACCTGGCTCCCCAGGCTGCTAGCGAGCCCGAGCCCGCAACCTCCCTGGCGGGAGCCTTGGCCCAGCAATTGGCGTTGGGTCAGACCGCCGAGGAACTATCCAAGATCGATCAACTGACCTGCCCGGTCTGTGGGATTTCTTTTTTGGAATTTCGCAACCAGGGGCGTCTGGGCTGCCCGCATGATTACGTCAGCTTTGAAAAAGAGCTAGAACCGTTGATCATGAGCATTCACAATGAAACGCGGCACGTGGGCAAAAAGCCCGCCCGCTATGCCGAGGGGACCGAACCCCTGACCGACCTGATCCGCCTGCGCCGCGATATGAAAGAAGCCGTGACCGCCGAAGATTATGAACTGGCCAGCCGCCTGCGGGACCAGATTCGGCAGATCGAGGAAAAGTCGCGCAAAGCCTCCCCCTAATTTTCCGCCTGAACCGATAATCAATCCGGCGCGCGATTCGCTTAGCCTGATTGATTCCAGCCGTTTTTTCCTGGGCATAAATTATCGTGAACTTGAACGAAATGACACAACGCCTAGGTGAATGGCTGCGGGCCAGCGGTCCGGAGTCGGACATTGTCATGAGCAGCCGGATTCGTCTGGCCCGCAACCTGGCCGAATTTCCGTTTATCAGTCGCGCCAGCGATAGCGACCGGGCGGAGATCGAAAAGCTGCTCCGTTCCGCCATCTTGCGGACGTCGTCGGCGGGCCCCTTGGAGCATGTCAACGTGACCCAGCTCGAGGCGATTGATCGGCAGTTTTTGGTCGAGCGGCAATTGATTAGCAAGGAATTGGCCGAGGGGCGGGGGCAGCGGGGGGTGATCATCAACCCCGCCGAACAAATCAGCCTGATGGTCAACGAGGAAGACCACCTGCGAATCCAATGCATGCATAGCGGCCTGGACCTGCATGGCGCGTGGCAACAAATCAATCAACTGGACGATGAACTGTCAGGGATGATCAATTACGCCTATCACCCCCGTTGGGGTTATTTGACCGCCTGTCCCACGAACGTGGGGACCGGCGTGCGGGTCAGCGTGATGTTGCACTTGCCCGCTCTGGCGATCACGCGGCAAATCGAAAAGGTCTTTCGCAGCTTGCAAAAAATCAGCCTGGCGGTGCGTGGCCTCTACGGCGAAGGCTCGCAGGCGATGGGGGATTTTTACCAGATATCCAACCAGATCACATTGGGAAGCAGCGAGGAAGACCTGGTCCAAAAAGTCAGCGATGTCGTGCCGATACTGATTAGCTATGAACGGCAGGCGCGCGAATTTTTAGTAAGCGAGCCGCAGCAAAATTTGCACGATCAGGTCAGCCGGGCGTATGGCATCTTACGCACCGCGCAGACGATCAGCTCGGAAGAGACCATGCATCTGCTGTCGCGCGTGCGGATGGGGATCAACCTGGGCCTGATCCGCGAATTGCAAATACCCGACCTGAATGAGCTGTTTTTGCAAACCCAGCCCGCCCACCTGCAAAAGCTGCGCGGGGTGGAGCTGGACACCGCCGACCGCAATATCGAGCGTGCCCGATATTTGCGGTCGCACCTGAACGGCGGCGGGCAACGGGGCGAAAAGAACTAGGGCCATAAAAATGCAGCTAAGCCTGAGTTTTGCCGCAAATAAGCAAGAAATACAAGAATAATTTTAATGTAAAACTTTTTTCTTTTTTTGCGGCTATATAATTAAACACTATTCTTGCAGCTAACGCTTGCATGCTGCACATTGCGACCTATTGCGCATTGGCTTTTGGCGGCACACTTGCCATGGGAGCGTCCATAGCGGCTGCTGCGGGATTTACTGCATCGGGATTTTCTTGCGGCGGATTTAACTTTGGCGCAGGAGCCGTGGGCATTTGCCCCGCCTTGGCCTCGTACAGTTTGTCGTACAACGGCATGTGGCGGTAATACACCTCCAGCATGTAAATACTAAAGCAGGTTGTGAACAAGCGTCCCCCGTTGGACCCCCATTCGTCCCCGTCGGGGTCCCAGCTCCCTTTTTCAGCGCCGGTCTTTACCTGCGCCGACGGCAACGCCTGCCGCATCACCGCGTTCCATTCCTTCCAATAATCCCCCTCCATGTGGTGGCACACCTGAGTCGCATAATACCAGTAATAGACGTTCATCTTTTCCATGCTGACCGGATTTGCCACCAGCCGCCGCACGCCATTCACCAGCCGCTCGTCATCCCGCTGCCAACCCAGGTACTGCCGCATGAGCAGCCCCTCCGCGGTCATCGCGGCGGTCGGGCTGCCATAATTTGGCCGGTAATGGTAGGTGCTCCCCCCGTCACCCTGCGCGGCATCCAGATAGCGGGTGATATTTTGAAAAGCGGACTCCGGCACATCCAGCCCAGCGATTCGCCCGCTCATTAGCCCCATGAGCAGCCAACCGGTAACGGAGGTGTCGGAATCGGGGGTCAAGGCATAGCGCCAGCCCCCCGCCTGGGGGTCTTGGTTTTTTACGGCGTAATCAATCGCCCGCTGCGCCGCGGCCTTGTATTTGGGATCTTTGGTCATGGCGTACATTTCGCACACCGCCATCAGGCACTGCCCATGCGTGTAAAAATGCTGCTGATTGCCATTGTCGATGGCGGCGCTGGTAAACAGCCCCTCCTCGGTCTGCATTTTGAGCAGTGCGTTCCACCCTCCGGCGACCACGGGGGTAAATTCCTTGCTGTATTCGTTAGACAAATCGGGCTTATCGGTGATGCCAAATCCCTGGAACGCCAAGAGCGCCATCGCCGTGGCGGCGGTAGGATTTTCAAAGGTGCCACCCCCTTTATAAGGTCCCACCAGACTCCAAGCCTTGGTTTGGGGATTTTGCTGCCGCACAAGCCACCGCAGCCCGGCAATGACGGCCTCCTCGGTGGTTCTATTTCCGCCAAAACGTGCCAGCAAACCCTTTTTACTTCCCACTTGGCGGCCATCGGCAATGCCATTGACCGGGGCAATGATCGAACTGGTGGCCGTTACGCCATCCGGCACAATCTCCATCGGGGTGGGAGCGGCAAAGGGATCATCCACTGGCGGGAGGTCGTTGATCGAAATATCTTGTTCGGTGATTTCGGGATTTTTGGGACCTTCGATAGTTGTCTCGGCAATCAGCTGATCCCCTAGGGCCTCGGCCCAAATATCCTCGGGCTCCTCCACACTGACCTGAATTTCGCGAAATTTTGGCAACTCGATCGTGGTGATGCAAAGCGCCAATATCAGCACCAGCGCGATATGCAGGACCATGCTGATCAAAAACGGGGGCGTATTGCGAATCAGCACCTTTTGAGGTTCTTCTTCTTGTAACTCCTCTTCGGTGTGATCGCGCACGATCTCCGTCCCGGCATCTTTTTTAACCGGGATCGGCTTGGCCGGAATGGGGACCGGTTTTGGCACGGGCTGGGGCTTTGCCGTTTTGCCAATCGATGCCTGGATCTTTGGTATGCTGACCGGTGCCTGCGGATTTGCCACTGTGGCTATCGTGGCCCCGGTGGCTATCTTGGGCACAGGCAGGGGGACCGCCGCTGCGGGGCTGCCACTTTGGGGAAAAACTGGCACCGGTTGAGAAGCATTTGACTGCGGAGAATCTGGTTGTGGATAGGCTGGCACCGGTTGGGGATAGGCGGGATGCGCCGTCGCGCTGTTGCCGGCTGAAAATGTTGGTTGCCCGGGCCACAGGGGGGAACCTGTTCCGCTTGCCCCTCCTGACACGGGAAAAGGGGCTCCCTGCGCGGGATATGCCTGCCCAGGAAAGGAATTTCCACCCGGAGCATAAACTTGACCCTGGGGAAATACTGGCACGCCGCCAGTTGCGGCCTGCACGACCGGAACAGGGAACTGCCCCGGCTGGAGTGATTGCGGGGAATGGCCCAATGGCGTGGGTTGACCCGTCTGCGGCGGAAATTGGGGATTGGGGGGATTCATCCTAACTTCTCACCGAAAAGTACGGCCAGGTGGCTTACGTTGACTGCCAAACTAGATTTTTACCCTACTGGCGAGGCAAATACATTACAAGCGACTGGGCGAGGACCTCCCTCATTGCTGCCGACGATAGGTGAACCATCGGAAATAGGGCCCAGGTTCATATTGAATTTTAGCTGGGGAAAAGGGGTGGAGCAACAGAAGTGTATACAAATTCACAAGTTACGGGAAATTGCCGCAAATTGGGGGCATTTCCGGCGGTTGTGGAAAAGCGGACAAGTTGGGGGGGTAATGAGATCGAGATGAAGCGGAGGGAGCAGTCTGGTGGATGCAGCCTTGTATGCTAATTCGCCAAAAGTGGCCAGGATATTCCGCAATGTCGCTGCAAACGGTGGAAGCAGCACTGTAGGGATTCGCTAGCGCGTTACCCAGATCGTCATCCGCCAGACGGCCCCTGATCAGCCCTATTTCTAAAGCGTAATTCGTATCAGTAAATTGATTTGGCAGCGAAAGTATTGTGTGGGAAAGATAAACTTATTGAAAAAATTTGCGAACCTTACCCGCCGAACATTGCACTTTACTTCATGAATTACAATTCATCATTCTGCCTTCATCATTCCGCATTGGAGAGCCCCCCTAGCCAGCGCTAGGCCAGACTGTTAAGATTGGATTTACTGACGCGGGGTGGAGCAGCCCGGTAGCTCGCGAGGCTCATAACCTCGAGGTCGCAGGTTCGAATCCTGTCCCCGCAAATAGAATCGCTAGTAGCAATAATTTGTTACCCACAGTTTAATCGTGAAGCCAACATCATCCGATGTTGGCTTTTTTTTGTTAGAACGCGATTACTTTGTGGGAGGTTACGATGCGAGTTAGTGCACATGGCTTGGAATTGAGACACTTAAGAGACTGCCGCGGGTAATCAGGTTGCCAACTCGACTGATCCAATCGAGCAAAGTCCAAGCTGTCTCTGTCCTTGCTAATTGCTACGGTTTAAGAGTTTATTGCCTAGTTAAAAGTGAGATTTGAAGCTGCAGGGTATGGTAGCTTGTGGGAAAAAATTAAGCGGCACGTGGCGAATGCGAAATTTTCTGTGCAATTGAGTGTAATTTTTGAAATGGCTTAGAGGATCGAGTAGCAAAATGCCCCAAGATTTGCCAAAGATGAGCTTGCTCATGTGTCAACCATACGTTTATTAGGGATTTATTTCTAAATGGATTTAGTTGCTTTTTCTTTAAAAAAAAGTAATATGAACTACTAATATCCATCAAGCATATAGGTTCATCGGCCTCTTTCCCAGCTCATTCTTAATTTAAGGTCAAAAAATGCAACTCTATCGTCATGGCGATTTGTTAGTACAAAGCGATCATCACTTGCCCTCTGAAGCCAAGCGATTGCAGCACTTGGTCTTGGCCGAAGGTGAACTGACAGGGCATTCGCATCGGATTGCCGAAAAGGATGCCGCTGTACTTTATCGCACAGAGCTAGGAGAATTGTTTTTGCAAGTGACCGCCAAACAAGCCACCTTGGTCCATCAAGAGCATGGTCCGATCGTGCTTGGGACGGGTATCTATTCCATTTGGCGTCAACGCGAATACTCGCCTCGCGAAATACGCGTTGTTCGTGACTAGGCTTATTTCTGAGATGGGCAACTATGTCAGTTCATACGATCACATCAGAAACTGCCCAAACACGTTGGCGGCAAGGTGACTTCACATCACATCAAGTCGTGAGTGGAATCATCGACTATTCCGTTGATAAGGGTGGTGAATTACCTCCACGTTTCCCTGAGTACTTAACGGTTGATGTACTAAATCTGTCAGGCCGTAGCCAAGTCGTCTTACCCAAAGGGTTGACCTGTTATGAACTTGATCTAAGCCGTACGGATATTGCGAGTTTGCCCGATGATTTGAAAGTGGAATCGCGTCTTAACTTAAGTAATTGCGAGAACCTTGAGAAATTACCTCACGGACTTACCGTCGGGACGTTGATCCTTCGCGGTTGCACTGGATTAAAAGTTTTGCCGGAGGGACTTGATGTCTGGTTTTTGGACATGACAGGTTGCTGGGCCTTTGAGTATTGGCCTCAGTTCGCGCGGATTCGGACGGGCCAATTACAATTGCGCGGTTGCACCGCCATGCAAAAATTGCCAAAGTATCTGCAAAAACTCTCGGCTCTAAATGTGCGCGATTGCCCGAATTTGACCAGTCTACCAACTAATTTGTGCGTCAGCGGGTGGCTGGAGCTAGGACACAGTGGCTTAACGCGCGCAGAGCAATTACCCGTAGGCTGCCACCAAAGTCAACTGCGTTATGCGGGTGTCAATGTAGACAATCGCATCGCCTTTCATCCGGAAACTATTCGCGTAGATGAGGTACTGCAAGAAACTAACGCTGAACGTCGCCGGGTGTTATTAGATCGCTATGGATTCAGGCGGTTTTTAATCAACGCCGGGGCGGATATCTTGGATCGAGATACAGATCCCGGTGGGCAACGCGAATTGGTACGACTGAAATGGGAAGGGGACGAAGAGCTGGTCGCGTTATCATGTTTTTGCCCTTCGACCGGTCGGCACTATATGATTCGAGTTCCTCCGACGACCCCCACGTGTCGTCATGCGGCGGCATGGATTGCTGGCTTTGACGACCCCGACCAGTACCGACCCGTTCTAGAGACTTAATCCATTTGTTAATTTTGCCGAATCTTAACCTTGAATTCCAAAAGGAAAATTCATGTACTCAAACTTGTTGACAAATTTTTGCGGCTTGCCCGTGACAGATTTCAATGATGTTTCTGATTGGCAAGGGGTCGAAACAGCGTATCGCTTGCGCTCTGAATACAATGACCAAGAAAGCATTGCCGACCGCCTCAAAAAATTGCTCTCGATCCCGGAATCAGCACAGCTTAAAAGCCTAATCATTGGTGCCTGGTCGGAAGCTTATGAAAGTGGTAGCAATAATACTATTGATATACTAATTAACGCCGCTCCGAAGCTGCCTAACTTGCGCTCGATATTTATGGGGGATATCACTTATGAAGAGTGCGAAATCTCGTGGATCAATCAAGCCGATATGTCGCCACTGCTGTCAAGCTTTCCGCAGTTGGAAGTCTTCCGCGTGCGCGGCGGGACGGGTTTGGCTTTTTCTAAGATTAAACACGCTCATTTAACCGAGTTGGGCGTTGAAACCGGCGGCTTATCTCGATCAACTATTCGAGAGATTTTTCAATGTGATTTCCCTGCCTTGGAACATTTGGAGTTGTTACTCGGTGAACCGAACTATGGCTTTGATGGCGGTGTCGAGGACCTGCAACCGCTGTTGTCGGGAAAACTCTTTCCAAAACTCAAGTTCCTCGGCTTGATGAACAGCCAGATCGCCAATGACATAGCCGCCGTGGTGGTGAACTCGCCGATTGTCGAAAGAATCGAAATTCTTGATTTATCGATGGGGACCATCGACGACGAAGGAATCAAGTCGCTACTAGGTTTGGCCGAATGTACGAATCTGAAACAACTCAATGTGTCGCACCATTATGCCACCCCGACGACGATTGAAGAACTCAAGAAAGCCCTACCTTTTCCAGTTATCGCCGATGAAGCCCAGGACCCCAACGAAGAATGGAGATCGGTAGTCCATGCCGAGTAGTCCAGCGAGGTCGTTGACCATCATCGGTATTCCGGAGACTCGTCGTATCCAATCGATCCAGGCAGCGGCGACGCGGATGGGGTATGTTCAAGTGCAAGTCCTGAGCTATCTGGAACTTTTTGCGGATGCCAGTCGGTTGCAACTTTGCGAGGGATGGATTCGACTCGAGCCTCCAAACGAATGTTGGGCCACTACCCGTTTAATTCTCCAAGCAGGCATTGCCGCTTGCCAAGCCGGGAATCGACCGTACTTAAGTCTCGCTGCATTGGAAACGTTAACCTATATTAAAGGCCAGATGCTAGCCCCGTGGCAATGGTATCACGGTTTTTGCCACTGGCTGCATATATTTGCCGCGGAGACACCGCATTTACAATGGCTGAATCATCCGCACCATATCATGATCGCCTTTGATAAACTACAAACATTAATAAGCTGGGATAAGATGTCGCTACCTACTCCGCCCCGTTATCCAGTGATTAGGGGTTATGACGAATTACGGTCACTGATAAAAGTGCGCCACGCGCGCCTTTTTTTAAAGCTGCGTTATGGTTACACGGCTTTAGGTGCGGTTGCCTTGGAATGGCACAATGAGAAAATCCGCGCATTGACCACCATGGAAACAGTTGAAACTGGCGGTCAAAAGAGATTATTTTTAAATAAACGCGTCCAGCGGTTGCGCGATGAAAGCCAGATCGCCTGGCTGGTTGACCGTCTAGCGCAAGAGGAGCTGCTGGTCGAGGAGTGGTTGCCCAAAGCTCGCTACCAAGGTAAAAACTTTGATTTACGGGTGGTTGTTTTTCAAGGTCGGCCCCAACATGTCGTTGGTCGAGCAACCGCAGGACCGTTCACAAATCTTAATTTAGATGGCGTGCGGTTGTCGCGTGAGGATGTCCAAGCATCGCTCGCAATGATATGGGGTCAAATCGAGGCCTTGGCCGGGCGGGCAGCCGACCAGTTTCCACTTTGCAAGATGCTCGGACTCGATATTTTAATTCATGCTGATTGCCAGCGCTGCTTCTTGTTGGAAGCGAATGCTTGTGGTGACTATCTACCGGGACTTTTGCATAAAGGCGAAACAACCCATGAGATGGAAATGCGTGAATTGCTGGCGACTCACGGGAGTCACAACTGATGCCAACCGCAAACTTGCAAGACATTTTGATGATCACGTTTGACGCCCTGCGTTATGATGTGGCGGTCCAGGCTTGGGAACGGTGGCAGACACCATACTTACGCGGTTTGATACCAGCGGGTTGGGAGCAAAGACACAGTCCCGGCAATTTTACATTCGCTGCACACGCGGCGTATTTCGCGGGATTTTGGCCTACACCATTGCAACCTGGCAAGGATCGCCGACCGTTTACGTTACAATTTCCGGGGATGCGTCCAACGTTGGCCGAGACGATGGTACTGCATGGTCCGCATATTATTGAGGGTTTGCGACGCGTAGATTATCAAACCATTTGCATCGGCGGAGTAGGTTTTTTTAATCCCAGTACGCCATTGGGGAGTCTCTTTCCCAGTTACTTTGAACAGAGTTATTGGCAACCAGAATTTAGTGTAACAAATTACTCCTCGACCGCAGCGCAAGTACGCATGGCGTGCCAAACCTTGGAATCCGCGGACCGTGAACGTCCCGTTATGCTATTTTTGAATGTTTCGGCAACGCATGCTCCGACGGTGGACTATGTGGCGGGAGCAAAGGCGGAATCTTGTGACACCCAAGCCGCGGCTTTAGCCTATGTAGATCGCTGCTTACCCGCTTTATTTGCCGCAATCCAAAAGCGTAAGCGCGTGGGAGTGGCATATCTGATGTCGGATCATGGTACGCTTTTTGGCGAAGATGGTTGGGTCGGCCATCGTGTCAGCCATCCTTTGGTCTGGAATATTCCCTATACAGAATATCACTGGGAACCGCAGTCTTGACTATGAGCCTTCTTCAAACGACGACGTTGGGTGAGTTCGCGACTTACGCCTATTCTTATCCGCATAAATCGGCCTATGGTCGTTTAAGTCCGCCTATCAGTATAAATCAGATTTGGCAAGCAGAATCGACAGAGCAGTTATCGCTATACTTACACATGCCCTTTTGTGAAATGCGATGCGGCTTTTGCAATCTATTTACTCAGTCGCAGCCGGCGGGGGATCAAGTCGCTACATATTTGAAAGCCTTGGCTGTTCAAATGTCAGTCGTGTCGGATCAAATTCCAAATTTGCATTTTAGTCAATTCGCGATTGGCGGTGGCACGCCCACATTTTTAGCAGCAAATCAACTAGAAACGTTGTTCGAGCAATTGATTTATAGACTAAAGCTTGATTTTGCGCAAACACCTACTTCGATCGAAACTTCACCAGGGACCGTTACGAAAGAACGTTTGCAGCTACTCCGTGCTTACGGGATTCACCGCGTCAGTATTGGTATACAATCTTTTGACAAACAGGCCGCCGGGCTATTGGGTCGGCCACAAGAAATATTAACTGTTCTACGTGCGTTAGAGTTGCTGTCAAAGTACAACTTTCCCGTGCTGAATATTGACTTGATCTATGGCCATCCGGAGCAATCTTTATCGACTTGGCTAGAAGATATCAGGCAAGCTTTAAGGTTTGCTCCCAACGAGTTATATCTTTATCCGTTATATATTCGGCCCCAGACTGGCTTGTCGAAAATTCTCCCGTACCAGCATACGCACCGTGTTGATTTATATCAATCAGCGCGAGGACTGTTGCTATCGGAGGGATACCGCCAGTTGTCGCTGCGCGCCTTTCAAAAGCCAAGCGCTGCCCGCCACTCGACTTATGCTTGCCAACGCGATGGTATGATTGGATTAGGCTGCGGTGCTCGCTCTTATACACAGGAAATCCACTATGCGACACGTTTTGCGACGACACAAGCTGGCATCCAAACAGTGCTCGCTGAATGGATTCAGCAGACTCCAGCGGAGTTTGCATTAGCTACGCATGGTATCTGGTTGTCACGCGAGGAGCAGTTTCGTCGCTATTTGATTTTGAGCTTACTGCCCGTGGAAGGAGTTTTGTTAACTGAACTACAAAATCGTTTTCCCGATTTTGACTATCGTGACTTGTCTGGTATCAAACAACTCCAAGAGCGTAACTGGGCTGTGATTCAAGACCAGCGACTGCAATTGACACCTAAAGGTTTACAATACTCAGATCAAGTTGCTCCGCTGCTCTATTCGAATACAGTACTAGATAAACTCCAAGCTTTTGTGCAGTTTCAATCATCTCGCGAGCCGGTGATATGAAACTGACCATTCTTTACCGCGGTGAATTGGCTAGTTGCAACTATGCTTGTGGCTATTGTCCGTTTGCCAAACGCCGTGATACACAAAAACAATTGCAACTCGACCGTGTGGAATTAGCCAGGTTTGTCACTTGGTTGAAGGAGCAAGACCAACATCAGTGGCAGTTACTGTTCACACCGTGGGGCGAAGCACTGATCCGTCCTTGGTATCGTCGCGCGATCAGTGAACTGACTTTTCAGCCTCACCTCCAATCGGTTACGGTACAAACCAATTTGACTTGTCCATTACATTGGCTACTGGATTGTCAAAGCACGAAGCTTAATATTTTGGCCACTTTTCATCCAACTGAAACAACAATCCCGCAATTCCTGAAAAGAGTTTCGGCAGTTCAGTTGGCTGGCGTGCACATTACAGTGGGCATGGTAGCCGTGGCTGAGCAATTAACGTTGATCCACGAATTCCGTCGTCAATTACCCTCTGAAATCTACCTATGGCTAAACCCGCAGCAACCTCGCCGTCGGCCTTACACCACCAACGAGCTTGAGCAGTTTGAGCAGATTGATCCCTACTATCAACTGTCAGCGCAACGCCTGCTGTCTCAGGGTCTTTATTGTCCCACGGGCGAAACCTCGTTTACGGTATCGGGCTCAGGGGCGATGCGTCGTTGCCATTTTATAGATCAAATAATTGGAAATATTTACGACTCTGACTGGTTCTCAGCGTTACAACCCCGCGCATGCACGCGTAAAACCTGTGATTGTTACTTAGGCAAGTCTCAATTTTCCGCAAAGA
This sequence comes from Pirellulales bacterium, assembly GCA_033762255.1. Lineage (NCBI taxonomy): Bacteria > Pseudomonadati > Planctomycetota > Planctomycetia > Pirellulales > Pirellulales bacterium. Next base: position 59,330 of record JANRLT010000014.1, read on the forward strand.
AAATCGAGCCGATATTCGGAGAATTCACTTTGACGCGCACGCCCCTGCAGTGGCCTGCTCTGACTGGAATGATTTAGCATGTGCAGCTGAGTTGCTAAAGCAAGATTGCCTTGTTGCGTTATTCTAAAGCGATTCGTGGGACACAAAAATGATTCGTAAAGCAAATGGAATGTGAAATGATCATTTCCAAAGGCATTTCTTTACCTAAGCAGTTTTAGCACCCCACGCAACCTCTGCGCCAGGGAGTTGAATACCCGGATTTGTTATATAAAGTGATCCCTATAAAACGATGACCTGAGTGCCGTTATGCGGTCCATGCTCCGCCATGGCACCGCAAAAAGTGACCCATACCAAGCTGGGGGGGAATGGTTCCCCTCTGGAATTTAACCCAGCAGCAAAAACATGCGTCTGATTTTCCCCATTCTAGTCCTGTTGACTTTACCCGGTTTTACGGTGGTGGCTCATGCCGCCGACGTCGCGGGGCGTTCCCCCGAGTTGCAGGTATTGGACCGTTTTGTGGGGACCTGGGATTTTACCGTCACCGCCAAACCGCGCGACGGACAAGAGTCCACCCACAAAACCTCTGAAACACGGCACTGGTCGCTGGGCGGAAAGTTTGTCCTGTTCGAGAACGCGCAGACAGAGAATCCGGACGAGCCCCATCTTCATTTGTTAGTGACCTACGATCCCTCCACCAAGTCGTATCCGGCGGTCATGATGATCGGCGCCACGCGTTGGCTGGTCGACGGCACGTGGGATGAACAGAAAAGCACGATGACTTTTATGGGGAATTCGCCCGTGGATGGCCAAACCTTTGTCGTTCAGAATCGATTCGTCGACAAAGATCACTGCGAGACAACGGGAATGCTCAAAAACGCCAAAGGCGAGGTCTTTTTGGAACTGACGCAAAAGCAAACCCGCCGCGCGCAGTAAGTACCGCGACACACGCCACGCAACCGGGGCAATTGCCATGGTGAAAGTGTGGGAGTGCGTGGCATGACCGCATCGCGGTCCAAAAAACCGCACAGCGATCCTGTGTCAACGCCCAAGGGGCCTTCAATTGTTCATGAGATAATTCCTGCCCCGGGGCAAATGCAGGATACGGATTGAGGCCGTTTTGCGTTAGAAAGTGCCGTAGGGCAAAACGTGTCTCGCAAGTTAGCGTAGTTCCGACTTAGCACGGTAACAATGCCCCATAACATCGCCGCGATCTAAAACAACAGGACGTGATGCGCTGTACGGATTTGCTCCAGCCCTCCTTGTGTTGACACCGCCCTGCACACTACTTCACTCCGGCCCTCTCCCGAGAGAGGGTTGGTTAAGAATAATTCGCAACCATCGGGAGAGGGGGAAGAGTCGTGGGGCGGAACGTGTCTCGCCATAATGTCTGTCGGACCAGACATTACCGACACCAAGTGCTCGTTTCTTATTCACGCAACAAAAATCGCCCCTGGTTCGAACGGATCGGACCAGGGGCGATACACCAGAAGGTTTTTAGATCAACTTGAGCACATGCTCGGCAAGGTTTTTCTCGCCCAGCACCACGCTCAAGCGTCCCGCCGAGGCGATTTTTTCCAGGATTTCCAGTTCCCGGAGGCGCATCAGCGTGGGATTATCGGCCAACAATTTGGCGGTGTTGGACTGGCTGCGCATGGCGGCGGTTTCCTCGCGGCGCATGATCAAGTTGGCTTCGGCCGCCTTGCGCGACTCGATCACCTTGTTCATGAGGTCCTTCATGTCCCCCGGCAGGATCACGTCGCGAATACCGACCGAGCGAATTTCGAGACCCAACACCAAAGACCGCGTTCGCAGCGCTTGCTCGATTTCCCGAGCCACTGTGTCCTTGTCACTCAGGAACGCATCGAGTTCGCGCATGCCGATCACGCCCCGCAAAACCAACTGCGTTTCCCTGTAGAGCGCCTGGCGCGCGTCCTCGGTTGCGCTGACCGCTTGGCGGGCATCGGCAATCCGGTATGTCACCAAGGCATTCAAGCGCAGGGTCACCTTGTCGGCGGTCATCAGTTCCTGGCCGCTCACCTCGGCGGTCAACTCGCGCAGATCGACCTCGACCACCCTTGCGTCCGCCGTGCCGCGCCAAAACGCGTATAGCCCCGGCGAGAGGGTATCCGCGTACTTGCCGTCGATGTACAACACGCCGGCATGGTCTCGATCCACCGCGCAAATATCCAGCGACACGCGGGCCTGCGGCCAGCGCGCGATGGTCTTGAAGTGTTCATGCTCGAAACGCGCCTGACGGGCATCGATCACTTCCACCGCCACCTGCTTGTGGCCCAGCCAGTATGCGTACAAGCCGGGCGCCAGGATTTGGCTAAAGCGGCCATCGATCCACACGAGTGCCCGCTGGTGATCCCGCAAATCGAGCACTTCGGCCTTGCCGGCCAAAGCCCCCGACTTGACGATCAGGTCGAGTTTTTCGTGCGTAATCCAGGGGTCGCGCCGCGAGACCACATCCACCTTTACCTCGCCGAAGGGATCAAGCAGCCAATGCGCGCCGCTCCCCAGCACTCCGGCGAATTCGCGATCGCGAAAGCACAAACCATACTCGTCACTCCGCACCTTGATTCGCTTGACGCCGAACATACCGACACCTCCACTTCCATCACTGCCACAAAAAAAACAGGAAATAATTTGCCGACATTCGTGCCGGCAAAGGAATAAATGCAACACCGTTGGATGACAAGACGTTTGCCAATCCCACGTTTTCCGGCGGAATGCCCTTAAGCCGCGACTGGTTGGCGAGGTTCGCTAGTTTTAGGCGTGGAACGCGCTCCGCCGTAGACAGAGCGTTGTTTCGCCGCCGTTCACAAGTTACTATTCACCGGCCAAGCACGGCGGTATTCAGGCATTGCAAGGCTGAAATTCATGTTGCCGCGCGTCATGCCCAGGGCAACGCGCGCGGCGGATCGAGCGATCGTATGTCATCCGCGGGTTTCAGGGTGGGCGCTTGCGCGCCCGCGGACCGGTTAGCAACCGGTTGTTGGTACGGGAGTCGAACCCGCGACACTCAGATTCTTAGTCTGATGCTCTGCCACTGAGCTAACCACGCTAGGATACCCCGTCGTTAAAACCCATGTACGGAACACGGTCAAGGAAATGGAAACCATCCAGACCGCGCCGCTGGCCGGGAGTATCATTGCTTGCCTCTAAAAAACGCCCGTGGGAGTCGAACCCACGTAGCCCTGGTCGCAGCAAAGCGCCTTGCTGGCTGACTCTGGCGTTAAACAGTTTCCTGCCAGGATTTTTCAAACCATGTCAGGCGGTTAAAGAGATTTCCAGCCCACCCGCCAGCGGACTGGTAAATTTCAAAAGAGAACGACTGTTTAGCGTTCCCATAGCTCCGCCGTGCCAGAGCGCCGCCTGCCCGTCGGACGATCAACCCTTTATGTAGATAACCAAGCCCCGCGCCGCGGAAAGGATCAAACCTTTTCGCGACGCGCGCTTGGCTTTAATCGAGAAACGCCACGTGCCGCATGGCGGGCGCTTCGCTTTCTCGATTCATCAACACCTGGTGCCAATCGTGCAGGACGATCGTGGCGTGATCCGGATGGCGAACCCGTCCCCGGGCATATAAACCAGGGTTGCGAACCATGATTCGCCACTCCTGGTTTTTCTGGCGGGGACCGCGATTCATCAATTCGCGATATTTTGCCTCGGTGATTCCCGTGGGATAACGGGCCGAAACATACACGCGCTCTCCGCCCGTGCGATACGCATACTCCAGCCAATGCGATTTTCCGCGTCCGCGGGAAAGGCGTTCGTTATTCAGCACCGTCCGCGGATCGATCCGCAAACCGTTGACTGGCACGAAAAACCATTCCCCTTGACGCAGAAACGCCGCGTTATGCCGGGTATGCCCCTGCGCCTGCGACAACCGCAACTGCGACTGACGCTCTCGTACCTGCGCGGGTTTCAGAGCCTCCATCGCGTTGCGGACCGTCGATGTTGCGCCGTCCGGAACCGCCGCCACAAACCAATGCCGCTCGTCATGCCCGCACAGGAACTTGTGTTTTTCCCGGATCGTGGCATGCTCGCGGGTCATGAGCAATAAATGGCGCAGCTTGGGCTCCAGGTTGAGGACCAGCATTTCGGGCCGCGAACCCGGGGTAATCCGCACGTCAAAGTATTCACCCCGACGGTCATGCGCAATGTCCAGAGTCACCATACCCGAATCTTGTCCCCAATTGGGACGCGTTCGCTCATGCACCCGCACGCGGGCTCCAATGCGCGAAAACTGCCGTTCTAAAATGGAAATATCCATAGAATTTTCCCGTGAAAAATTCGGATTAACCCTCTCGGACCATCCGAAAGGGAACAAAACAAAACCGTTGATACTTTTCCGCTAAACAACTTGGCATGAGTTCCCTCCTTTCACAAAAAAATGGGGATGAACGGCCGGATCGCTATTCTGTGTAACGCCTGGCCAACGAATGTGCCCGGGCCACTGGGCCGCGGGTTTTACCGTCAATTCTGGGAGAAAGGACAGTCGGGCGGGAACTCGGTTCGCGCAAGAAAAGACGAAATTTATTACAGACTCCCTGCGAATAGGCCGATATTTTCACCGCTTGGGGGAAAACTTATTATCAGTACGCAATCCTAATTAACCGATCATAGTTGGATGGACCGGGAAACACGTTCCCGGTGAGGGTTTAGCCACGGTTAGTTGCAATCGGGCGGATCGTGTTCCGCCATCGTGCCTGATATAATGCGCCATATCGATGCGCTGTAATGCTGCGGGGGATCGTGTTCCGCCCTACGAACTACACTATGCGCTGCTGGCGCAATGTAACTAGGCGCGGCATAACCAAGCATCATCTGCCTCCTGGATTCACTCATACCATCGTGAAATCAATCTTCAGCCTGGCCGGGTTCATTTGGGCGTCGCCGAATACGCTTGTGGGGCTGGTTATCGGATCAATAGGACTTCTGTTTGGCGGTCGAGTGCGGGTCGCGGGACGGGCAATCGAGTTCTATGATGGCGGAATCAAGTGGTTCGTGCATCGCTTGCCTCACGGGCAGTTCACCCTGGCCCTGACGCTTGGCCATGTCGTTCTAGGCCAGACGGATGCGTCCTTGGTCATTTCCCGCAAACACGAGGCGGTCCACATTGCCCAATACGAACGGTGGGGGCCATTCATGATTCCCGCCTATTTCCTGGCTTCCCTCTCTGTTTATCTTGCGGGAAAACGATTCTATCGCGACAATCCCTTTGAACGCGAGGCCTATGACCGGGATGGGGGGGAACACGATCCGTGACAACGCGGCCCGCGAATACTCATGGTATTCCAACTCAACAGGCCACACCGCAAACTTTGTTATAATAAAGCCAATCCAATCAACTCACCAAATAGCGCGTCCTGCCCAAAGCGTCCAGCGCGGCGGCCCGCTCCTCCACTCCTGTCGCCAAAGGAGAACAGTTCGATGAAGAACGTTTTTTGCTTCGGATTCCTCTGCCTGAGCGTGTCGCTGGCCGCGTTATCCCATCCCCTGGCGGTAGGTCAATTGCCAGTTCCGTCCGGCGGCAATGCCACAAAGCCGGTCCAGCCCCGTCAACCTGGTGGTAGGCTGGGCGATCAACTGGGCGTCTACTTAACCATCGAGGGTGTCAGGTCCGAGGGGGCCAAGGTCGAGACCGGGACGTTGTTGGTGGATACCGTCGATGGAAAAAAACTTGAACAGCCGATACCGCTGGTCATCCGGGGGGCTATCGTTGCCGACCACAACCTGCAACCGGCCCACCTGAGTCTGCCCGCCCAGCGGCGTTGCATCCTCCGGGGATATGAGTCGGGGGAAATGATCGGTGTCCCGTCCGCTGTCTTGGCAGCCGCCAAAGAACAAGGCTGGGAGCAAGTCCCCCAAAGTCCCGTCGCATGGCAATGGCGTCCGTACTTTAACGCGCTGGTGGTGGTTGAACCGCAAGACTTGGAGCTGCGTCAATACTAGTGCCGAATTAGCGTTAGCAGGGGATACGCGGGAATCGCGGAATTGCTTCTCAACTTTGCCGCGCAGCCACAAGGGGAGGCATTAGCAGCCCAGAGGGCAATACTAAGGACCATGAAACTGGCTTGAGCAACGACCAGCACACAATCTTTGCTGGGCGCTGGTGTTATGGTCGGGTTAATGTGCGCTGTATCGACCAGGCGCTATCACTCACCCGTAAAAACTTTATGAAAATCATTTTACTCGGTAACGCGGGTTCGGGAAAAAGCACCCTGGCAAAGCTCCTTAGCGCGCGGCAGCCTACGGATGTGGCCAGATTGTCTTTGGACCAAATCGCCTGGGACAACGGCATAAACCGCAAACCCTTGGCTGAAAGTCAACAATTGCTGTTGGAATTTATCGCCACACACCAGCATTGGATTATCGAGGGGTGTTATTCCGATCTGCTCGTAACGGCAATCCCCTTTTGCGAGGAACTCCGCTTTTTAAATCCCGGCGTGGCGACTTGCATCCGTCATTGTCGTAGTCGACCCTGGGAACCGGAAAAATTTACAAGTCCGGAGGAACAAGCGGAAATGCTGGAACGTCTGATTGAATGGGTGGGAGAATACGAGACCCGGACGGATGAGTTTGGACTCGCTCGTCACCGCGCTATTTTTGAGGGATTTGCGGGAAAGAAAGTCGAATATCAACGTGTTGAGGATTACCAGGCCGACTAGGGGACGATGCCTTCGCTGTTAGCTGTAAATCATTTAAATATTCAACTTGCTAACTCATTCGGCGAGAGAATCGGCACGTACATTCTTTACAAATCTCCCGTTTCTCCGTCTGCTACTTCTCGCCTCTGGGCTTTGCCTCTTGTTCCCTCTGCGCGCCGCGGTCCACGGGCACACGCCCCCTACGTATGCCTTACCCCTGGTATAAAATTTGCTTAAGCTTTCCAAGCTTGTAATACCTTGGAATAGCCAAAAATTATATAAGGGGGTCTTTTATGGATAGTCTGCAAGTTCCCGTCGATCCCGTCGCCGTGGCGCCTGACCAACGTGACGAAATTCCCCCACGACAGCAAAATCCTGCCGGGCAGCCCTCGCGGGAAGCTGACTCGCCGGACGATGGCACACACCAAGTGGTGGCGGATCTGGCGTTTCAACGCCTGATGATCGCCAACGTTGTCTACTTTGGCCAGCCGGATGGCACTAACAGAGCTTGGGTTCTGGTAGACGCCGGCGTGCCCGGGAGCGCCAGCTCCATTTTGAGCGCCGCCGAAAACCGTTTTGGCAAAGGAAATCCCCCTGCGGCGATCATACTCACCCATGGACACTTTGACCATGTGGGGGGATTGACCCAATTGGCGGAGCGTTGGAATGTGCCAGTCTACGCGCATTATCTGGAAATGCCGTATTTGGATGGGAGCGCTTCCTACCCCGCCCCGGACCCGACCGTGGGTGGGGGCCTGATGTCCGCATTATCCAGTTTTTACCCCCGCGGGCCAATCAACGTGGGCGAACGACTCCAACCTCTTCCGCGGGATAACAGCGTCCCCGGCATGCCGGGTTGGGAATGGATTCATGCCCCGGGCCACACTCCGGGTCAAATTGCCCTCTGGAGGGAAACCGACCGGTTTTTGATCGCCGCCGATGCCTTTATAACGACCAGGCAAGAGTCGGCCTATGCCGTGCTGACCCAAACTCCGGAGTTGCACGGACCGCCGATGTATTACACCCAGAACTGGGATCAAGCCCGGGAGACCGTCCGGCATTTGGCGACGCTCGAGCCAGAATTTATCGTCACTGGTCATGGGCCGGCGATGCGTGGGCCAGAAATGCGCCAGGCTCTGCACACCCTGGCGCGGGACTTTGACCGGGTGGCGGTCCCCACCCAAGGGGTTTATGTGGAGAATCCGGCCACCGCCGCCAGCGGCACGGCATATCAACCGGCGAATTAACACAGGCGAATGGGTGAAGTGTCTCAGCCGTAAGGGAGGAGCGGGTACCGGCATGGTATCCTGATTGCGCCCCAGTGCAATAGAAAGGAACGTGTTCCGCCATTACCCGGTAACGATCTGCCGTAACGCTGCGGCGATGCAAAACGGCGGATCGTGATCCGCGCGACGAATCTAATTCCGCCGATGCCATCGGCGGCTTTGTACGCGTCGCGGCTAACCATCGCACGACTCCCCTACGCTTCTCGCTAAGCGGGCAAGCTGCGCATGTGCTCCAACGCGATGTAGACTATAAGGATTTCGTTGAATAAGATCTCAGGATATCTCTATTCAGGTTTTTTTACCCGAAATGCAATTTCTAGGCTCAAACCAACCGCAAATACAATCAAACCTGTATTTCTGATAAAAGCAAATGCACAATCCGGCCCACACGGGGGTGCAAGGAGCGCGCCAGCCATTAAACCCAGCACCAAATATAGCAGGCAGCGTGACAGTCGCTCGAGCGAAAAGAATTTACCCATCTGGAGTATTCCGGCGGTATCGCTGCCTCAACCACTGGCAAGGGGGCAATCATCTCAGGGGGATAGTTTTTGCCTACTTGCCGCAAATCCTTCTAATGCAACTTCGCCTACACTTCGGCGACAGAGTCGCCTCCTACAGCCTCTGCATTCGGCGACAGAGTCGCCTCCTACAGTTCAATTCTCTCCTCAAACTTCTCACTTCCCTCTGCACTCTTTCCATCCCCATTGTTCGAAAATCCCCGCGGTTCGCTTCCCGCCCAATCGATTTCCAGTTGGACGCCAAAGACCTCGTTAAACATCTCGGTCCGGCGACGCGCCCCCCACAGGTCGACTTCGGGCAGTTCTGGCGCCAGGGCCAACAGCTGGCATTCCTTTCCTTCGCAGAGCAGCCGGACGCCGCGCACGGTTTGGGTGCGGCTGCGGTCTAAGCCCCCCGCCACCCGCAAGATCGCCGCCAACTGCCGCACTTTTTCCTGGTCCGCTTTTTCCAGTTGATTAAAATTCTCGTGCTTGGGCTTGGGCTTGGCCCCGCGGTGATAGCGGGCGACATTGGCAATAAGCTGCAATTCCCGCGGGCGAAAGCCGGGCAGATTGCTATTCATGATCAAGTGGTAACTATGTTTATGATGCTGATCGTAGTTAATCAGATAGCCCACGTCCTGTAGCCGCGCGGCGGCTTCCAGAATGGGCCGGTCGGTCACATCCAGGGCAAAGCGGGGAATCATTTGCTCAAAGAGCATCCCCGCCAGTTGGGCCACGTGGCGGCCATGTTCGGGCTCTCCGCTACAGGCCAGGGCAAACCGCTCGAGCGCGTCCTCCCGGCCGGCGGCATGCTGCTCGGCGGCGCCTTGTTGTTCCTCGAGCATGGTCAAGATCAGCCCATCGCGCAAACCCCGGTTATGGATTTGCAGCATGTTGATTTTAAAGCGGGCCATGATCCGGTCGATAATGGCCAGCCCCGTTACCATAATGTCCGCCCGGTCGGGGGTCATGCCGGGCAAGTTGCGGCGCTGTTTGAGCGGAATCTTGCGCAGGCGATCGAGCAGGTGGCTCACTTCCGCCCGCGTGACCAGATAGCCGCGCACCGGCAGGCCGATCTGCCCCTTTTGGGCCATGATCATTTCGGCCAGGGTGGTAAACGTGCCGCCGGTCCCGATCAGCAGGTGCGGCATAAAGAGGGGCTTGCGGGTGTGCTTTTTTAAGAGGTCTTCCACATCGGCGATCAGTTTTTCGTATCCGCCGGGGATGGTCGAGGGTTCGCTGCCGTGAATTTCGGTCAGGCGGACGGTCCCCAGCGGCGTGGAGTAGATCGCCTCGATCGCGTTGCCGCTGGCCATGACAAATTCGGTGCTCCCCCCGCCAATGTCGACCACCACCACGTTTTTTCCCGTAAGGTCAAACGCCCGCTGCACGCTGGTAAAGGCCAGCCGCCCTTCCTGCTGGCCGCTGATCACCTCGATGGAGAGGCCCAACTCTTCCTGGGCGCGGCGGACAAAGTCTTCGCGGTTGGCCGCTTCGCGGACGGCGCAAGTGGCGATGCAGCGCAGTTGGGCGACCTGAAAACCGGCGGCGATTTGCTTAAACCGGCGGAGCGCGGCTAGGGAATGTTCGATCGCCCCTTCGTCCAACATGCCCGAGGAATCGAGCGAGCGGCCCAGGCGGGTCGGTTCGCGGTCTTCGTCCAAGATGCGGTAATTACCCCCGCGCAGCGGTTCCGCCACGATGAGGCGGACGCTATTCGAGCCGATGTCGATGGCGGCCAACCGGGTGGCCAGTTCCGCAAAGACCTGTTGTTCTTCCATAGAATTCCGCAAAAGATTCTAGCGCACGCCTCCCCGCGAAAAAGCGGTCGTGCGATACTTTTATCATAGCATGAAAGGGAAAAATTCGGCAGGCCGCGGCAAAATTGTCATTGCCCCTCGTTTTTAACCTGACCTTTCAAAAATTCCAAATTCACCATTGGGGTTAAATTTGTTACTATTACATATTGAAACAGAGCCATTTTTTTGATGGGGCCAAAAAATAATCTCCATCGTCCAGCCCGCTTAACGTCTGTATTTCATTTGCCGCATGCTGGTTGCCCATACGCCTTTGCCCCCTCCGAATTTCTTTGGCCAGGGGGGCTGCGCGCTGGCTATTGGCAACTTTGATGGCGTCCACGGCGGCCACGCGGTACTGCTCGAACAATTGGTCCAGTTGGCCAACTTGCAACAGTTGCCCGCCGTGGTCCTGACGTTTGAACCGCATCCCCTGGCCTTGCTCAAGCCCGAGCTGGCCCCCATCCCCTTAACCACGTTAAACCGCAAAATCGAACTCCTGGCCGCGCGGGGCATCGCGGGGGTCTGGGCATATCCCACCACGCCTGATTTTTTAAATCTTTCGGCGGCGGACTTTTTTCAGAGGTTGGTGGTCGAGCAACTAGCCGCGCGGGTGTTGGTGGAGGGACCCAATTTTTATTTTGGCAAGGATCGGTTCGGGGATGTGCGCTTGCTGGGCCAATTGTGTGCGGCGGCAAACATTGAATTGTGCGTGGTTCCCCCCCAGGCGGTCGCGGGAGAGTTGATCTCGAGCACGGTTGTGCGAAATTTGCTTAGCAGGGGGGATGTCGCGGCCGCGCGGAGGCTGCTCACGGCCCCTTACCAAATTAGCGGCCAGGTCACGCTGGGGGCGCAGCGCGGGACGGGACTGGGCTTTCCCACGGCCAATCTGACGCGGATCGCCACGCTCATTCCGGCGGCCGGCGTGTACGCGGGCCTGGCAAAAATCGGCCCGCAAACGCTGGCTGCGGCGATCCATATCGGGCCTAATCCCACCTTTGGCGAAACCCGGCCCAAGTTTGAAGTGCATGTGCTGGATTGGTCGGGTAATCTGTATGATCAAGAATTGACGGTCACTTTTTTGTGCCAGTTGCGGGGCGTCCGGACATTTGCCAACGTGACAGAGTTGCGGCAACAGTTGCAAGTCGATATCGCGCGGACACGCGAGGCAGCGGCGACGGAGCTGCGGGGTTAGAATTATTCCTATTTCAGCAACAAAAGTCGGTCCCTTATTTTTGGCCATGGAGGAACCTCCTGGGGGCAAATGTCTAAATTCCTCCAGAATTTCTCCGCCAGACTGGCTAGCTGGAATCGTCTGCATGAAGGATAATACCAATGCCCCCCATGAAAGCAGATCATGCTCCGACAACTGTTGTCGGATGCTCGGCCTTGTATTCTGCCCTGCTTCGCACTCCTTTTTGCCTGCATCGTTATCATGAGCCAAGTGGACTGGGTCCGTTTTTGCCAAGTCATTCGCCAGCATGACCGTTTTTTGCTGACCAGCCATATTCGGCCCGACTGCGACGCCCTCGGCAGCGAACTGGGCATGGCGGGCGTGCTGCGGGCGATGGGCAAGACAGTGAAAATTATCAATGGGCACGCCACCCCCCCCAATTTGCGGTTTATCGATCCTTTACACGAATTGCAGGCGATCGGGGTAGATGTCACGCTCGAGCAAGTCCTGGCGGATGACTTTCAAGTGCTTATCGTCCTGGATACCAGCGCTTGGGCCCAACTTGGCCCCATGGGGGATGTCTTGCGGCAAACCACCGCCAAGAAAATCATTCTGGATCACCACCTGAGCAGTGACGATCTGGGGGCGGAAGAATTCAAAAACACCACCGCCGAAGCGACCGGCCGATTGGTTGTCGAGGCCGCCCATCATTTGGGCGTGGCGTTGACTCCGGAAATGGCCGCTCCGTTGTTCGCGGCGGTGGCCACCGACACGGGGTGGTTTCGGTTTGGCTCGGCTGGCAGCGGAACGTACCGGACGGGGGCGGAATTGATCGACGCGGGGGCCAAACCGTCCGCCATTTATAATGCGTTATACGAACAAGACACGCTCGCACGGGTCAAGCTGGTGGGGCGGATATTAGCCCGGGCCGAGACTCTGCTGGAAGGACGGCTAATCCACACGGCGGCGTTGCTGGAGGACTTTCAAGCGACGGGAGCCCTTCCCCAAGATACCGAGGACGTCATCAACCTGACGTTGCAAGTGGGAGGGACACAGGTGGCGATAATCCTAGTCGAGCAGGCCAGCGGCGGGTTCAAAATCAGCTTTCGCAGCCGCTGCCATGTCGAATGCAACAAACTAGCCGAAAAGTTCAATGGCGGGGGGCACAAAGCCGCGGCCGGGGCGTTTATTAAAGAGCCATTCGCCGTGGCACAAAAAATGGTACTGGAGGCGGCGGTTCAGGCAATTACGAATGACGAATTACAAATTACGAATTAAAGCCCTGCCTTGCCACCGTCCACTGCACACTATCCACTATCCACTATCCACTCCCCCCGCCCATGACTTCTGTTAAGCAAGAGACCCCGCCGCCACCGTCGTCCCCCCAGGCTCCGCGCCGTAGCTTTATGACAGCCGTGTTGGCGGGGACGATTGGGGCAATCGTGGGCCTGGTGCCGCTGGTGAGCGGGCTGATTATGTTTTTTGACCCGTTGCGGCGCAAGGGGGCCGCGGGTAATTTTCAGCGGGTGACCACGCTGGGGGCGCTTTCCAATCGTCCGCAGTTGTTTCCGATCTCGCAGGACCGAGTGGACGCCTGGAATTTTTACCCGGATGAACCGGTGGGAGCCGTCTATATCCGCCGCATCGGGGAGCAGCCACCAAAGATCCAGGTATTGCACGCCACGTGTCCCCACCTGGGCTGCGCGGTGGCGTTTTCGGCCGAGGGGAATAAATTTCAGTGCCCGTGCCACAACAGCGCGTTTGAAATCGACGGGGCGATGATCCAACCGTGCGCCAGTCCGCGAGACTTGGATGAGCTAAACTGGAAGCTGGTTAACGCCAACGGCCAGGAAGAAGTTTGGGTGGAGTTTCAAAACTTTAAGACCGGCATCGCCGAAAAACAGGTCAAAGCATGAGCGGTTTTGTCGTCTGGCTCGATGAACGAACGGGAATCCGAGGATTGATTCATGAGGCATTGTACGAGCGCATCCCCGGCGGCGCGCGATGGCGGTACGTCTGGGGGAGCACGCTGGTCTTTTGCTTTATGACCCAGGTCGTGACCGGCTTGTTTTTATGGATGGCCTATAGCCCCAGCCGCACGACCGCCTGGGAAAGCGTGTATTACATTCAGCATGAATTGGCGGGAGGCTGGTTTTTACGCGGTCTGCACCACTTTACCGCGCAGGCGATGGTAGTCCTGCTGGCGTTGCATCTGTTGCAGGTGGTGATCGATGGAGCGTACCGCGCCCCGCGGGAGGTCAACTTTTGGCTGGGGCTTGTTCTCATGCTGATCACGCTGGCCCTGGCCCTGACCGGCTATTTGCTACCGTGGGATCAAAAAGGGTATTGGGCGACCATTGTCGCGACAAACCTCAGCGGTCTTTCGCCGGGTGTCGGCCCGGAGGTGCAAACCCTAGTCGTTGGCGGTAGCGATTACGGCCAGTTCACGCTGACGCGGTTTTTTGCACTGCACGCGGGTGTATTGCCCGCGCTCTTGGTCGGTTTTTTGGTGCTGCACGTGGCCTTGTTTCGCAAGCATGGCATTCATGCGCCGGACCCCAAACGCGCCCCGGACGGCGTCTTTTGGCCGGATCAGGTGCTGATGGACGCGGTCGCCTGCCTGGCGGTGTTGCTGGTGGTTGTGTTTTTGATCTTGTGGCCGGGAATTAGCGGACGCGTCCCCTGGAGCGACACCGGCCACCTAGGGGCGGAGCTGGGCGCGCCGGCGGATGGTTCGACCACGTATTCCGCCGCCCGCCCAGAATGGTACTTTTTGTTTTTGTTTCAGTTTTTAAAACTCTTTGAGGGGCAGGGGGAGACCGGCGAGTTTTTGGGGGCGATCGTGGTGCCGGGGCTGTTGCTCTTGGTGTTGTTTCTCATGCCGATCCTAGGCCGCTGGCAACTGGGGCACCGCTTTAACGTGTTGTTTCTCGTAATTGTCCTTGCGGGCGCGGGGTGGTTGACCTACTCCGCCATTCATGAGGACACGCTGTCCCGCGGAATCGACCCCGCCCAGTTCGAGCAAATTTCGCGACAGGTCAAAGTTAAAAGCTATAACCCCGGGCACGCCTTTGCCGATGATCCCGACGGGAAACAGTACGCCGCGAACAAAAAGCGCTTTGATGAATACCTGAAATCGCGCGCGTACCTGGACGCCGTCGCCGCCGCCGAGCACGAGGCCCAGCGCGCGGTCGAATTGGCCGGCGGACCGACAAAAATTCCAATTACCGGAGCACTCAGCCTGTTGCGGCGGGACCCCGTCACCCAAGGACCGCGGCTGTTTAGCCAGCACTGCGCGGGTTGTCATGATTACGCCGCGCCGCATACCGCCAGCGCTAACGAAGCAGGTAAGGAGCATTCCAGCGCGCCGCGGATCACGCAGGATCGGCTGCTGCTTCCCGCGTATGACACCTTGGTCAAAAAAGATGCCGCTGGCAAAGACGTATCGTTTGCCCGGGTAAAACGGGATGAGAACGGCGAGGTGGTCTTTCCCCCCACGGGCGCGCCGAACTTGTATGGCTTTGCCACGGAACGCTGGATCGCGCGGCTGCTACAACGAGAGCCAGAAGTTGCCCAGCCGGTCGCGCCCCCTGCGAAAAATCCCCCGGAGATGAATCCCATGGGCAATAATCCGCAGCCAGCCCGCGCCCCCATCGCCCATGCGGACGTGGTGGTGTTGTTGGAGCCGGGGAAAAATGATGATGCCGAGAACGCGCTGAATTACCTTCGCGAGGCGCGGCACGCGAATTACTTTGGCAACACGGCCCACCGCGAAGGGGAAATGACCAGTTATGTGGAAAATGACATGAAGCTGGACGCCCAGCAAATCCAGGCGGTGAGCGCGGCCCTGGCGGCGGAGGCGAACTTTCCCGGTCAAGCAGAAGCGGACAAATCGCCCGACCGCCAAAAGCTGCTTGCCACGGGGCGGGGGATTTTGGTCAGTAAGCAGCACTGCGCGAACTGCCACAATTACCGGTTGCCGGACAAGCGGACGGAGCAAGTCGATTGGTCGAGCAAGGACTACGAGGATGTCCCCGACCTGGAGGGGTACGGCTCGCGCGAGTGGTTGACGGCGTTCATTGCCAATCCCGCCCATCCCCGCTTTTACAATAATAATAACGATCGGATGCCAGCCTTTGCCGAAAAGCCAGCGGGCGATCCGGGTAACAAGCTCACCCCGCGCGAGTTGGAATTGCTGGTCCGCTGGCTCCGCGGCGAGCGGGAATTGGTGAAGTAAAGTAGTCATCACACTCCGTGTGATGAAACAAGAAATAAGTAGATTGGTACTAGCCGCCCAACGGCGTGGCAAATTTGTATGCGTAAGCGGCGCAGTCACTTCTTTAACCAATCCACTCATCCCCTGGTTTGATAGTAAGGGAAATATCTGATTATAAAAGAGTGTCATGGTGCCGCTTTTCCCACCCTACCGCGGCAAATTGGAATTAGTGAAGTAGAGTGAGTGGGTGGTGGTTAGTGGAGAGTTCAATTCTTAATTCATAATTTTTAATTGCCTCACTCCCCGACCGCACCGCGCTTTCCATTGTCGCGGGCCAGCCGGTGGCGATCCAGTCACCCGCTAGGTTTAAACCAGGGATTTCCGTCCGCGCGGGGGGACGCAGAGCGTCGCAACCCGGCCGCGGGGCAAAGACCGCCCGTGGTTGACGGATTACCCGTGCTTGCAACAGCCTCGTTGTCGGCGGCACGGCAAATGCCCCTCGCAATTCGCCATCCACGGTGGCCCCCAGCCGTTCGTTTGACCAACTGAGCAGCTCATCCGCGGCGCTGATCACCACTTGGTAGAGGTACGCCAGCGACGGGGCAGGGGGGTTGGCGGATTCCGCCAAGGAAGTCTCATTTACATGTGGATAGCCCAATGGATTACTGTCGAATCTATCTGGGCTAGCGCCCATAAGCGACACCCCTCCCCGTGCAAAGACCCATTGGCTGACGCGCCCCGGCAACACCGCGTGCGGCAACTCGGTCAGTGGCTGGTCATACCCTAAATGCACGCTGATAATGGCCGTGGCTGGCAAAGTCGCCAACCCCGCTAGCCACGGCAATTGCGCGTGCCACGCTGGTTCGAGCACGCCCGCCACCTTATGCCACGGTACCGCCAGAATGACTCGCCTTGAAATCAGGCTCCCGCCGTCCGCTAATTGCACGCGGAATCCGCCGGGCGCAGCGGTCGTATTGGTTTCATCCGTGTTACTCCCCCGTTCCCCCGTGATCAGTTTGACCGTGGTCCCCAGTTTTACCTCCACGCCCTGTTCCCGCAGCCAAGGGAGCGCCCGCTCGTGTAGAATTTCCGCCAGGGGCCGCCGG
Organism: Pirellulales bacterium; assembly: GCA_033762255.1. Classification (NCBI taxonomy): domain Bacteria; kingdom Pseudomonadati; phylum Planctomycetota; class Planctomycetia; order Pirellulales; species Pirellulales bacterium. Next base: position 76,064 of record JANRLT010000014.1, read on the forward strand.
GGGATTAGCATTTCGTACCCATCGCGACGGGATAAAAACGCGTCATAAAAAACCTTATGCGCGGCGGCGTAACCCACCTGCTCCAGCGTGTCCGAAAGCGCGCTTTCCACCACGGGCGTCCAAAAAAGTTCGCATAAACGGGGACTATTGCCACAGTCCCGCAAAAACCGGCCAAAAGTCAATTGCGGTGGCATTTTCCCCGGCGGGGACCGCCATAATCGCCAAAACGTCCAGCCGATCCGACATTTTTCGGCCCAGGTTAAGAAGCTTAAATTCCTCATGCCGCCGGCCAGGTGCAACGGCGCGGGAAGGTAAGGATTGGCGGTAAAGCGGCAGACGCGGCCGTCCGGGCCGATAAAATGCAGCGTCCGTTCGCGGATAAATTCATTTTCACAGCCCAGGCGTTGCATCAACCGCCAGAATTCGTCACAGCAACCCAGACTGACATGCTGACAGAGGTCCAGCCACTCGCCGGTTTCGGCATCGATAAAGGCTCCCGCGCGGCCCCCCAGGCTCGACCGGGCCTCGATAAGCGTGATTGGCACTTTTGGCTTGTTAGATTCGTGCTTTGCGCTTTGCGCGGCCTGCTGTGCCAACCGGGCGGCCGCGGCCAGGCCAGCCAATCCTCCGCCAATGATCACGACGGGGAAGGGGGCCCCTCCAAGCTGCTCCTTCGCATCTCTGTTGTCAGCCATGCGGTTGATCCCACAGCCAACAGCGGGCCGCAATCCGCAGCTTGTCCCATCTGCTCAGCCGGACCGGTTCTGTCCGCAAGGTCGCGATTCCTTGCCGTACTTTGGTTAAAATCGCCGCGTAACTGCTGTGCATGGCGGAGTACATCTTGCGCGCGGGTCGATCCAAATGTGTTAACAGCGACCGCGCCTCCGCAAATTCTTGCTCCGCCCGATCACAGCCCAATCGAAGCAAGGCGCGTAACGCTGCGGCTTTTTCCGTGATGTTCCCCTGGAGGTCATAGCCAGCCTGGGTGAAAAATTCCAGCGGCAGATACAGCCGACCAAGCAGCGCGTCCTCGTGCCAGTCGCGCAGGATGTTGGTCAGTTGAAAGGCCCGCCCACAAGCCGCGGCGGAAGGAAGGGCGGCGGGGGCATGCGCCCGCCAGATGCAGAGGCACATCCAACCGACCACCACCGCCACGCCGTGCAGATATTCGCAAAGTTCATCCCAGGTGGCGTATCGCCTGCCCGTCACATCCATCGCGGTGGCCCGCAGCACGGCCAGGAAGTATTCGACGGGAATCTGATAGCATTGCGCGGTATGGGCCAGGGCCCGGTGGACGGGATCGGGGTTTTCCCCGCGCAGCGCGCTTTCCAGCGCATCCCTCGCCCCGGTCAGGTCCGCTAACCGTGGCGGCGTCAGGGGGGATTGTTCGGCCACAAGCCAAGAGAGGGTCGTCCCTCTCTTTGGGCAAAAATCCGGCAACTCTGGCAGGCGGTCCGCGGATTGGGTGGTACTTACCTGCCGATCCACGAGCCCGAGTTTGTCGATGGCGGAAGACGTCGCGCCGCGGGGTGGATCATCAAACATATCGTCCACTTGCCGCAGCCACGCGTACAGCGCGTACATGGCCCGTCGCTGTTCCCGCGGCAACAGCGCAAATGAGTAGATAAAACTGCTCCCCGAACGCCGGGAAATACGCTGGCATACGGCGTAACATTCGTCCAGGGAAAGCCGGGGGGTAACGCGATGCGCGGTCGGAGAAAGCGGGAAATTCATCGGTCCCACTCCACGTCAATTTTTCGCTGAGCGGATTTTTTCCACTCTTCTCGCTCTGCGGCAGAATTAATCGCTTGCAATTCAAGGCTCATAGTATCCAAGCTCGCAAGCAATTCCCGGTCCAATGCCTCATAAGCGGAATCCTGGTTCCATCGGCCCGCATTCAACCAAGCTTGGCAGAGAATTGCCCCTTTGGTCCAGCGCGAGAGCCTGGGTCGCCTAACCAGGACATCGTACTTCTGCCTGGCAATCGCCTCGCAAATCGCCAGCCCCCCGCGCACAATTGCATCGATCACGCGGGCATAGGGGCGGGGAAGCAACCCCACGAGCGGCCAGCCCCCATATAAAAAGGCTTTCGCGCGCGACGTTTCAAAATCGACTAATTCTCGCAAGTTGTAACTGGAGATCGTCGCGGAAAAATCCGCCTCTGTCACGTCGCACATTTTCCACGAATCCCGCGGCAGATATATTCGCCCCCGCTGGTGGTAATCCGACCCAACATCCTGGCAAAAGTTGGCCAGTTGCAAACCTGTGCAAATGTGGTCTGAAAGTTCCTCCCTTTCCGCATACTCTGCGCTTCCCGCATGATAACCAAATAGCCCCAATACCAACCTCCCCACCGGGTCGGCCGAACCACGGCAGTAGCTCTGCAACTGGTTAAAACTATCGTAACGTTTGCGGTTTTGGTCTTGTTGAAAGGCCGTCAGCAAATCCAGAAAGGGCCGCAGGGGAAGTTGGTGTCGGGAAATGACGGTTTGTAGGGCGACTAAGATGGGGTGCCCCGCTTTTTCCCCGGCATGGCAGCGAATCGTCTCCTGCCTCCACCAGTCCAATAACTCCTTGCTTTTACCAAAATTGCCCGTTTCATCCGCCAGATCGTCCGCCCAGCGGCAGTAGGCGTACAAAGCGGCAAACGGTTCCCGGAGCTCCCGGGGCAGCAGCCAGGACAACACGGCGAAGTTTTCATAATGGCGACTGGCAAGCTGGCGACAATAGGTGAACGCCTGCGGCAGTCCGCCGGCAAAGGTTTCTTGCCGCGGCCCATGCCGGGCCAATTCGTCCATAAATTTTGCGCTGTCCGTCACGGCAAGGTGTTCCCTGGGCAGAAGTTACGCCAAAGATTATGATATTTTTTGGGTTCTTTGTCGATGCGGATTGCCTAGTCCTCTGGAATTCGTTTTAGAAGGGATTGATTAACTTATCCATTTGCAGCCCGACACCCCCAACCGATCCGGCCAAACGCCCCCAATCATTTTCGCTGACCAACGGAATTATTGCCATACCCTTATGTGACGGGCTGAAGCCCGCGTTATGATTTATGAAAATCCTGCTTGCCAGCCCCCGCGGCTTTTGCGCTGGTGTCAATATGGCGATCGAAACGCTCGATCTGTCGATCAAGCTGTTTGGCACGCCCATTTATGTCTATCACGAAATCGTGCATAACCGCTATGTGGTGGAGCGTTTTAAAAAGCTAGGCGCGGTGTTTGTCGATCATCTGCACGAGGTCCCCGTCGGCTCGCAATTGCTGTTTTCCGCGCATGGCGTGTCGCCAGAAATTCGCCAAATTGCCCAGGATCGCCAGCTTAAAACAATCGACGCCACTTGCCCCCTGGTGACCAAAGTCCACCTTGAGGCGATTAAGTTTGCCAAGGATGGCTACAAAATCGTGCTTATTGGCCACGAGGGGCATGATGAAGTCATTGGCACGATGGGTGAAGCGCCTGATGTCTTTGTGCTGGTCGAGGATACCGTGGATGTGGATGGGCTTCCCTTTGATCAAACGACCAAGCTGGCGTACCTTACGCAAACCACGCTTTCGGTTGATGATGCCAATCGGATTATTGAACGGCTAAAGCTGCGTTTTCCGCAGATTATTGGCCCACCGAAGGAGGACATCTGCTATGCGACGCAAAACCGGCAAGAGGCGGTCCGGCTGCTGGCGCCGGACTGTCAACTGGTTTTGGTGCTAGGGTCGCAAAATTCTAGCAATAGCCAGCGACTGGCGGAACTGGCCCGGGAGGTGGGTGTCCCCGCGCACCTCATTGATGGGCGGGCGGATATTCGGGACGAGTGGTTTACCGGGGTGGAAACCGTGTTAGTCACCGCCGGGGCGAGCGCGCCGGAATCGGTCGTCAGCGAGACGTTGGATTACCTGCGGGAAAAATTTGCCGCAACGGTGGAAGAGCGGAGCATCCGCGAGGAGGAAGTGTATTTCCCGCTGCCACGGGAATTGCGGGTGTTAACAAAGGTGTGATGGGATGGCTTACGGACGACTCAGGGTAAATTAGTTTTCCTATGCGAGTAGTTTTTGGTTTCCCTTAAACATAGCGGGCCAACGGCATTTGTAATTTTTTTTGCGGGCTTAAGGCCCGACCAATTCCAGCCCGGCGGCAAGTGCAGCGTCGCCCTAGTTTATAAACATTAATTCTGTTTCATCTCACGGAGTGAGATGAGTACACTACTTTCCCTTGGGTCGGGCGGCTTGGTCCAGGCGGAGTTTTTTGCGTAGTTCGGTCTCTAGCTCGGTGATGTGGATTCCCCGGTTGGCCACTTTGCCCGTTTCGTCCACCAGCAGCATGAGCGGCAAATTGAGCACGCCGATTTCGTTGGCCAGGCGGCTATCCAGGCCCCCCTGTTCGTGTAGTTGCACCCAGGGAAGGCGGTTGGCGGTAAGAAATTCCACCGCTGTCTCGGCGTTTTCGTCCAGGTTGACCCCGATTAGCTCAAATCCCTGCTTGCCGTACTTGGCCTGCAGTTCCTTCAATTGCGCCAGATCCACTTTGCACGGTTCGGACCAGGTCGCCCAATAGTGGATGAGGACCACTTTTCCCTTATATTTGGCCAGATCGACCGCCGCACCGTTCCCCAGGGCCTTTCCAGCCAGGTTGAATTGTCGGCCCACACAGTCGAGACGGGTAATGGCCCCCGCGGCTTTTTTGGCGGCGGCAGTCCCGGCAAAATTGGCAACTAACTTTTTGTACCATTCCTTGGCTGGTTCTTCCTGTCCGGCAAACTCCGCCGCGTTCCCCAGTTGCAACAGGGCGTCGGCGGCGTCGGGACTGGTGGGATATTTTTCGGCAAAAGCTGTCAACTTTTCGGTCCAATTGGCTTGGATTTTGGCGTAGTCGGGGTTTGCGCCTTGGAGGGCGGAATTGTACTCGGCCTGCAAAAAGCGGTATTTCACAAAGGCCGCGGTTTCGGCATCGGTGCCCGCCGTTTCCAATTCGTTGGCCAGTTTTTCGAGCCGCGCCAGGCCGGTGCTATAGTTTCCCGCCTGAATCGCGGCACTCAGCACGTCTGCCATTTGGCGGGTCCACATTCCCCGTTCGCGCGGTTCGGCCATCTCGGCCACTTGCGCCAGCAAGTCGGCCCGTCGGTCATTTAGCTGAATTAACTCCGCGGGAGCGGCGGTTTGATTGATTTGCGCGTCAATTTTTTGCACTTCCTCGATCAGCTTGGCCATCGCCTCATTGGGTGCGCTAGCGGCCGCGGCGTCTGTTCCGGTCAAGCCACTCTGGGATCCATGAAAGAACGTCCCCGCCGTGCTTTCGCTGGTGGGGGCTTCGATCAAACGCCACACCGGACCCGCCTGCACCAACGTTCCCACGGGCAATTGACCGCTTTTGCCGGCGGTCTCGATCATGGCGATCGCATGTTCATAGGCCGTCACATCCGCCGTGCTACCGTGTGTTCCGGCGGGAACCATGCCCGGCGTGCCCGCGGCAAAATCCACCCAGGTGCTGTCGGGAGTAATCAGCTTTTGCGATTTGACAAACGCGGCAAACCCCGCCGGAGCAGCAGCCAGTTTGGCCGATAACTCCGCTTGCAGGGTATCGCCCAGACCGAGGGATTTGAGTTCCGCGGTGGTCAAAAGCAGCCGACCATAACGCTGGGCGTCGGCGGTGCGGATGGCCGCGACCAATTCGGCGGTGACTTCCTCCGGGGAAATGCTTTTCCAGGCGTCGATTTGTCCATCCTGGTTTTTATCGACCCCCCAGCGGGTTCCCGCGGTGTTAAGCCAGCGGTGCTGGTCGGCTTTGCCATCAAAGTTTTCATCAATATCGCGGTAAACCTCGATCCCGTCCTTGTAGTAACTCCAGCGATCCACGACGTTGTCATTATTGGTGTCCACAAACTCCCGCAAAATCAGCCCGCGTGGATTGCGCACCACATAGCCGGACTGTACGCCGGTTTTTTCAGATTTGATCGTGCATTGGTCCAGTTCCGCTGCGGCGGGCTGGTCGATCACCACATCCCGCTGATGAATCGGGACCAGCTTTAACGCTTGGGTGGCGGTGGGATTTTGAGCGGCTAAATCATTTGTGGCAATTGCCCCCGCCACCACGACCGCGGAACCAGGAACCAACCAACGCCATGCGCGCGACATAGATCGCATCCTTGCAAAATATGGATATCAGAACCACCCACTGGACATAGCCAGCTAGGGTGAGTATCGGCAATCGAGCGCGCGTATCATCAGCCCCGGCGGGAAAATGTAACGATTGGGGGGCTTTTTCAAGCTGCTAGCGTGCGCAGTAGGTCCCGTCCGCCGGACGGGACTGGTGCAGCGGGAGACGGGAGACGGGAGACGGGACTCCACTACTCCAAACTCCACTACTCCATTCCTCCAACCTCCACCTTGCGCTCCAATCCAAAGTCCCCCCGCAAGTCCCGCCAAATGCTGTGGATGTGGTTGGCCATGTTCCCCTCGGCATCGGGTTGGGTGTTGTTCAGTTCGATGATAAATGTCGGCCCGGAAATGACATAATGGTGTCCCACACCCGGTTTTAACGCCCCTTGCCAGTTAAAACGAACATTTTCCCAGCCGCCGGTTTGGATTCTGGCCAGCCGTTCTTGCGCGACCAAAAAGGGCAAATTATCGGCGTAAACTTTGACCAGGGCCTGCAATTTTTGTTGTTGGGCCTGGTTCAGATCCGCAAATCCCACTCCTTGCGGCTCAAACGGCCCAAATTGGGCTTTTCCCGCGTCGCGGATATCCTTGGGCGCGGTCTCCGCCGTAACCGCGGCCTGTTTCTGTTTATCATCAAGGGAGTTGACCAACTCAAACGCCAGTTTTTCCTCATCGGCTAGTGCCCGCGTCCCCGTGGCTGGTCCACCGACAAAGGTGGTTTTGACCTCGGCGGGATTCGCTCCAAAAAACGTCGGCGTCGTTGCGGTCACGCGGCCATTTTCCACGGTAAAATTCAGCGACAAATGATGCCCTTCGATGCTGATCCCCCAAGTTTTGTCCTTTCCCGGCTCGCCAAAAAGAGTCAAATAATAACGCTCGGGATCGCGAATATTCGCCATCGTTCCTTTTTTAGACTCGATATCGCGCAGGATTTGCTCCAGCAGCATAATCGTGGTCGCCTTTTCGTAGCCTGTCTCGCTGGTCAACACCCGCAGTAAATCCCGCGATGCTTGGCGCTGCTCGGCGGACATCTCCTTGTACTGCAGTCCCTTGCGTTGGGCTTTGGGGATAAAATGCCAATCCACCCGTCGTTCGTCGGTATAGGGCAAGAGGGCCACGGTGCGTTGTTCGGGCGAAAGTAATTTTACAAAGGCCACCGCTGGAGAAACGAGTTCGTCTCCCGGCTTACGCAGGAACGCCCACGCGCTGGCCATGGTGATGGTAAAGGAAATCGCAAATAAACAGATGAGCGTGCGCATGGTAAAAAACGATCCAGCTAAAGGAACAGGCCGAGAGGGGGGATGGGTACCGTGTTCGGGCCGCGACAGGGGTCAGGTCAGTATTTGGGTCGTTACCGCCGAAATTTGCCGCTTTTTGCGGGAAGCAACACGGTTGGGACCCATTGGCGGGAAGGCGGGGGGTAAAATGATTTCAATCACAAGGGAAACCATCTACCGGGCTATAAGATAACCCCGTGGCGGCAAAATCTCCACTCTTTTCCGGGAAAAATTGATTTAGCGAACGAGCGGGGCCGCGGGATACCCGCAGCCGGTCCTGGCACGTGGCTTTCCACAGGAGATCAACATTCGGCGGAGGAGTGAGCGCCGGACCTGGGGGAAAGATCGCCGGGGGAGGCATTTGACAGGCCTAATTTGCAACTTACACTGCGCGAATTTCAATTCGCGGCCCCGTAGTCGGCGGCGCGGCGGCCATTTATCCGCTTTATCACGTTTAACGTGGTTCAACCTGCTCATTTTGCGGCTTTTTCTGGCGGGTAAAGGACTGTCTAGAGTGCCACTTGTGCCGGGGCTGACGATTAAGCCTGGATGATTGTTAAATATTTTTAGGACGGGCATGGATTCCTGGGATGCTTTTGCCCGGGCCAGTCGATCTGTAATCTTGGCCACAGCTAGAAAGACATAGTTCCCTTGTCTGTGGCCATGGAAACGGACTTCCATACGTGAACGGGACAAGGCGTCCCACCCCCAACTTAGGAATTACCGGACGACTCTCCCCCAGCCAGTAGGATGGCGCGATCAACGGAGAGTGAACGGAGTTTCCCATCTCACAGGAGTCACGATGATGAAGTCCGTCCGTAGAATGAGCGCGCTGGTGGTGTTGAGCGGTTTATTGACCGCCCCCGCCTATGCGCAAGATTTGGGCGCCGCGTCTTACCAGACCGGCCGCTATGCCCAACCGAGCCTGTTGCCGGAATATCAACCGGCTCCCGCGGTCATGCAAACCGCTGGGCAGCAACCTTATGGCAGCTACACCGTGGCCGCCCGCCGCGGTACCGAAGGGTTGGAAGCCGCCCCCGCCCCGGTGAATCCCCCCTCGGTGGTTTCCGGCAGTCCTTCCGATGAAACAGTGACCGCCCAACCACTGCCGCCGACTGGCGATTGCGGCGCGGGTTGTAATGGCGGAACGCCGATCTTTAGCGCTCCGGGTTATGGCTGCAGCAGCGCGAACCCCTGGACCGACGCCGTTTCCGGCAATTGCGCGAGCGGCGCTTGCGATGTGTGCCTGCCCACTTGCTGCCCCAACTGGAGCGTGTATGTCGGCGGCGTGGTGATGAGCAGGGATTCGTCAAATAAGAAATGGTTGACGTACGAAACCGGCAACAACGCCAACCAACTGATGTACCCGCCCGATGCCGACTGGGGTGGCGGACCCGAAGTCCGGATCATGAAAGCCATCGGGTGTAACCCCTGTGGCGGCTGCCCGGCCAACTATATCGAAGGCGTTTACTACGGTGTTTATGGGATGGACGGCTATGATAGCCGATATAGCCCCACTAACCAGTTGAGCACGCCTTTGGATGTCGGTTTTGTGAACTATGTGAGCGCCGGGTTTCCCGCCGTGGGCTTTTTTGACAACGCCCGGGAACACCGCGTTTGGCGCGAAGACGAATTCCACAATGTCGAAGTCAACTGGGTGCATTACTTTTGCGGCGGTTCGCCTGGCTGCAACGGCCAACCCTTTTCGATCGCGGGCGTGGCTGGTTTTCGCTTTATCAAATTCCAGGACGAATTGCTGTTCGGATCGGTCTCGAGCGGTAACGAATTCGGCAGCAACGGCGGCGTGAACGAGGCGTACTTTACCAGCGATGTCGATAACAACCTGTATGGGTTTCAAATCGGGGCGCTGATGTCGCATCGGATCGGCTGCAATTGGAATCTGTTTGCCGCACCCAAAATTGGTATCTTTGGAAACCATATCGAATTTTCCACCCACGGTTATCGGGGAGACGGCGCCACCGCGACCTTCTCGACGACTGGCAACGCCTTTAACCTGTCCAACCAAAAAGACGACTTTGCGGTGATGGGCCAATTGGACCTGGGCGTGGATTATTGCATCAATAGCAACTGGAAGATCACCGGTGGCTATCGCGTGTTGGGGATTGCGGGCGTGGCCCTGGCGGATGATCAAATTCCGGCGTATTTGGCGGCGGAAAATGATTGGACGGACATTGAGTCCAATGGCACGCTGATCATGCACGGGGCGTTTGCGGGAGTGACTTATAGCTGGTAAGGAATGGGGCAGTTGGCCGGGATGTGCAGCAGTGAGTGACAGCAAGACGGAGTTTCTGCGAGAGAAAATAGCTGGAACGTGTGTGTGGTGCCGAGGGTGGTGTGCCAGAGACGTCCTGGCACACCGCACGGCGGTAAAAAACAGCAATTAGGCCGGATTTATCCGCCCCGGTTGCGAAACAACGACCCGGTTGCCCCTGGCAGCCGGGTTTTTTGTTTTTACGGTGGTTTGTGATGTTCCAACGGGTGACGCGACGGGAAATGCTTGGGCAAAATTGCAGAAGCGCGGGGCGAATTTTTCTCCAGGATTTTCAGGGGAAAAGACGATAGTAGTTGCTCTGTGGAACAACCCCAGGGAATTTCAAGGGCTGCGAAGGAGGAGGCAACGAGGGGAATCGTGACAAATTATCCACAGAACAACTACGGAAATTGGCCGTAAAAATAGGGTCAAGAGGTTTTAACCCGGTAATCAATCGAGGCCCTTGTGGGTCGGGCTGATACCGATATAATAAATTTCTTGCTGCGGTAGAACCAAATTCTAGCGTGGTCGTAGAAAGAGTTCCGGGTTATTCGAGACCTAAAAAATCAATAATGCCAGCGTCGAGAGTTGGCAAAAATATTTTTTAGACCCCCCTTTACTCGGTAACAAGATTTGAATAGATTTGTACTTCTGTCACTTAACTGACCCCAGTTGAATTGACAGGTGAAAATGGCACGCGGCCAAGTTCATTTGTGGAATGCCGATTTTTTTCTAACATTATGTTAGGCAATCACTTGTGGCCTGCTTGTTGAGTCCGGGTGGTTGTGGGATTGGCATTTTGGCACATGGTTTTGGCCCTGCGTTATTTTTAGCAGGATGAAGGTTGGTTTCGTGAGAAATCGATTTTCAGTAGTTCTTTGACAATTTGATTGTGGAAGATTGGCATCTTCGAAGAAGCACGACTGGTGTGAACCTGTTTTGCCCGTGAGGGTATTTCGGGGGAAACACCGGAAATGTTCTTCCAAAGCACTTAGCTCCAGGGGATGTAACAATACTTTTTGGTATTGCTTATCCGCTGGATTTCGGATGAATCGTTTTTTACGGATTGCCGTCAGCCTGTCGCGCTTGACAGGTGGCAATTCGCGATCAGTCTGAATCAGCCCACTTTATGCTATCGCCTTTAATTCTGGCAACGGAATTTTTGGGGATTTGATAGAGTCTTTGATTCAGGTGGTCAAGTTACTAAGGGCGCATGGGGGATGTCTTGGCGTTAGGAGGCGTTGAAGGGCGTGGAAGACTGCGATAAGCCTAGGGTAGCTGTCAAGCAAGTGATGATCCTAGGGTACCCGAACAGACCGGCAATGAATCCATAGTTGCCGGTAGCGAACGTGGACAACTGAAACATCTCAGTAACCACAGGAAAAGAAAGAAAAATCGATTTCCTCAGTAGTGGCGAGCGAACGGGAAACAGCCCAAACCGCGAGGATTTTCCTCGCGGGGTTGTAGGGCTCTTCACATGAGAGTTACCAATCAATTCGTTAGCGGAACGGTCTGGAAAGGCCGGCCAAAGAGGGTGACAGCCCCGTAGGCGTAAACGAATTGACTCTCGAAGAGTACCTGAGTAGGTCCAGTCACGTGGAACCTGGACTGAATCTGCGGGGACCATCCCGCAAGGCTAAATACTACCTAACGACCGATAGTGAACTCAGTAGGGCGACTGAAAGATGGGAAGAACCCCGGAAGGGGAGGTCAGTGAACCTGAAACCATGTGCCTACAAGCGGTCGGAGCTCGTAAGAGTGACGGCGTGCCTTTTGCATAATGATCCGGCGAGTTGCTGTTAGTGGCATGGTTAAGACCCTCAGGGTCGAAGCCGAAGGGAAACCAAGTCTGAATAGGGCGTTAAGTCACTGGTAGCAGACGCGAAACTGCACGATCTACCCATGAGCAGGCTGAATCTCGGGTTATACCGAGTGGAGGGCCGAACCCGTCTGGGTTGAAAACCGGTGGGATGACTTGTGGGGAGGAGTGAAAGTCTAATCAAGCGCAGAGATAGCTCGTTCTCTCCGAAATATATTGAGGTATAGCCTCGGGCAACTACGCAGTGGGGGTAGAGATACTGAATCGACTTGAGGGCCTTTCCTGGCTACTCTGTTGAACCAAACTCCGAATACCATTGCGACTATCCCGGGAGACAGTCCGCGAGCGATAAGGTTCGTGGTCGAGAGGGAAACAACCCAGATCATCCGCTAAGGTCCCCAAGATGTACTTAGTCACTAAGGAAGTTGAATTGCTGTGACAGCTAGGATGTTGGCTTAGAAGCAGCCACCATTTAAAAAGTGCGTAACAGCTTACTAGTCGAGCAATTCTGCGCCGATAATGAACGGGAGTAAGTACATCACCGAAGCGGTGGGCTCGAAAGAGCGGTAGGAGAGCGTTGTACACCAGATACACGGCGAACCGTAAGGAACGCTACCGGGGTGTACAAGTGATTATGCCGGAATGAGTAACGATAAAACAGGTGAGAATCCTGTTCGCCGAAAGCCTAAGGTTTCCTGGGGAAGGTAATTCCGCCCAGGGTTAGCCGGTACCTTAGTCGAGGCCGAAAGGCGTAGACGATGGATAGCAGGTCAATATTCCTGCGCCATATTCATGAACTGATGGAGGGACGGCGTGTCAACGGTGAGGGGGTGTTTAGTCGCGCCCCTCGCTTGCAGGGACTCCGGCCGTAGGCAAATCCGCGGCCATCAGGGGTTTCTGTGAGACAAACGTTGGATAGTCATCCGCGACACGTCCAAGAAAAGCTCCTAAAGGTTAAAGTGAATATGACCGTACTAAAACTGACACAGGTAGGCGAGACGAGAAGTCTAAGGCGCTCGGGAGAACTCTGGTTAAGGAACTCTGCAAAATGATCCCGTACGTTCGCAATAAGGGATGCCCGCTTAGCGGGTCACAGTAAATCGGGAGCAGCAACTGTTTATCAAAAACACAGGACTCTGCAAACACGCAAGTGGAAGTATAGAGTCTGACGCCTGCCCGGTGTTGGTAGGTTAAGGAAGAGGGTTATCGCAAGAAAAGCCCGCGACCGAAGCCCCAATAAACGGCGGCCGTAACTATGACGGTCCTAAGGTAGCGAAGTTCCTTGTCGGGTAAGTTCCGACCTGCATGAATGGCGTAATGACTGCTCTACTGTCTCAACCAGAGACCCGGTGAAATTGTAGTCGTGGTGAAGATGCCACGTTCCCGCAGTGTGACGGAAAGACCCCATGAACCTTTACTGTAGGCAGGTATTGGTCTCGAATGTGTTCTGTGTAGGATAGGTGGGAGGCTGTGAAGTGGTGGCGCAAGCCATCATGGAGCCAACGTTGAAATACCACCCTGAATATGTTTAAGTTCTAACGCTAACCCGTGAATCCGGGTAGCGGACAGTTCCTGTTGGGCAGTTTGACTGGGGCGGTCTCCTCCGAAAGAGTAACGGAGGAGTTCAAAGGTACCCTCAGCCTGGTCGGCAATCAGGCAACGAGCGTATAGGTAGAAGGGTGCTTGACTGCGAGACTCATAAGTCGAGCAGGGTCGAAAGACGGACTAAGTGATCCGGCGGTTTCTGTATGGAAAGGCCGTCGCTCATCAGATAAAAGGTACTCTGGGGATAACAGGCTTATCGCTTCCGAGCGTCCATAGCGGCGAAGCGGTTTGGCACCTCGATGTCGGCTCATCACATCCTGGGGGTGGAGAAGCTCCCAAGGGTTTGGCTGTTCGCCAATGAAAGTGGTACGTGAGCTGGGTTCAGACCGTCGTGAGACAGGTCGGTCCCTATCTGCTGTGGGCGCACGAAACTTGAGAGGATTCTTCTTTAGTACGAGAGGATTTGGAAGGACGGACCTCTGGTGTCCCAGTTGTCGCGCTAGCGGCACGGCTGGATAGCTATGTCCGGAACGGATAAACGCTGAAAGCATATAAGCGTGAAGCCCGCTCCAAGATTAGGTTTCGTTGGGCTTAGGCCCGAAAGTCCCCTGGAAGACGACCAGGTTGATAGGCTGGATGTGTAAGTGGGGTAACTCACTCAGCTAACCAGTACTAACGGACGAATACTTGACCACTTGTATCAAAAACTCTAACTGATTCAAGGATTGTTTGTGAAAACAGTCCTCCGAATTCAGCTAAGTGCTGACAAGTGACACAATCCCACGTGTTTTTTCGCGTGCGGAATGTGGCCACCAATCTTCCACAATCGTAATTTGCGTGGCCGATCGAGACATCGGTCGGTCACGTCTTTTTCCGGTGATCACATCTGAAAGGTCACACCTGTTCCCATCTCGAACACAGCAGTTAAGCTTTCAGAGCCGATGATAGTTCCAAAAGAGCGAAAGTAGGTCTCGCCGGAAATAATTCAAAATCCCCAACCAGGCACAGCCCGGTTGGGGATTTTTTTTATTTTCCATTCCTTTCTGATATACTAAAAATCGCTGGGTGGTACTGTCGCAATTAATCCATATCAGCTTTTCTTAGCATTACATTAGCGGGTGAAAAATGGCCACCGCGGAAATTCCCTTACCCCTGTCGACACTAGACCCGTTACCCGCAGCCCCCACGGGGAGCGGCATTCCGCCTTCAGGCACGTGGGATTTCGGGGAAATTACGCTCTCCTTGGCACCCTTGTTTTCTTGCAATGAGGAGCAATTCTGCGATCTCGCCGCGCAAAACCCAGAACTCCGCTTGGAGCTTTCACCCACGGGAACTCTAATTATCATGGCACCCTCTTTTAGTCTTACGGGTAGTTACAATGCAGATGCATTAACACAATTAATGGCTTGGGCACGCCAGTTTGGCGGCAAAGTCTTTGATTCCAGTGCCGGATTTAGGCTCCCTCTCGGCGGTGTGCGCGCGCCGGACGCTAGTTGGATCGCACAGGAGCAATGGGACCAGCTCTCCCCCGAAAAGCGCGAAAAATATGCCCATATATGCCCCGATTTTGTTTTGGAATTGCGCAGCCCCACCGACCGGTTGGCCACACTGCAAGCAAAAATGGTCGAATATCTGGCCAACGGTGCCCGCCTGGGCTGGCTAGTCGATCCGGTGGAAAAGAAGGTTCACGTCTATTTTCCGGGCAAGGAACCGGAAATACTGCAAAACCCCGCCACGGTCAGCGGGGATCCGGTGTTGCCGGGATTTGTGCTAGCGTTGGCAACGATTTTTACGGATCAAACCTAAGCCTTATCTTCAGGTGATTGCCCATGTACCCCAAAATTCCCAATCAATTTAACCGGAAAATTTAGTTAAACTTCTATAGTCGCGTTAACCGATACATTGTGCGCCACAGACTCTGTGGATTTTTTACCAATGTGTGGGTGAAACTGATGAATGCGCGCATCTTGGCATTTGGCCTGGTAATCTGCCTGGGATTGAATTGGCTGGGGACCGCCGCGGCTCAATCCAGCACGGGCCTGGGTGGGTGGTTTTCGTCGGGATCAACGGCCAAAACCGGGGAAAATGGGAACATCAGCGACGCGATGCCTCCCCGCCCCAAACCCGCCAACGCGAAAAAGCCCGGCTCGCCTGCCAAGCCTAGCCACATGGTCCCGCCGCAATCCGGGCGGATGGCGACAGAGGCTCCCCGCTTTACCCCCAATGCCGCCACTTCCCAGGGAAAATATGTGGCGGCGGATCAATCCGGCGGGCCGATCAATCCTCACTCGATCGTGCCCGAGGAAGTGCCGACCATCCCGCGTCGCTCGGGAACTCCGACTCCCTATCAGCCAAAAAGCTCAACTCAATTCTCGGGTATGGACGGGTTTGACACTTCCGCCGCGCCCACAGGCGGTGCTTCCCCGCAGCCAGGCATCAGTTCCCAGGTTCAGACCCAGCGTCAATCCGCCAATTGGGGTGGGGCAAATCCTGGCACCACCAGCCCAGGCATGGTCAATCCCGGCCGCAACCCCAAGGCCAATATCCCCCCCCAAGTTGTCAATTCCCAAGTGGGAAGCAGGGCGAAATCCGCGGGGACGACTGTAACCCCGGACGTTCCGCCAGCTTCAGCCAGTGGCAATGGGCTGGGAACATTAAAGGAACGATTAGCCGCCGCGCGGCGCAATTCGCGCAATACGGCGCCCGTGCACGGCGAAAATGTCGCGGCGGACAATATTGTGATCGAATCCAACATGCCTAGCGATGCCATTGATAATAATAACGCCATATCGGGATCACTACCGGAAAATTCGGCCCCCACCCCGTTTGGGACGGCAAATCGGTTTAACCCAAATTCCTCCATCAATCGCCAAGCCATCCCCGCGGAGGTGGAGAATCCCCTGGCCCAACCGGCGCCAGGCACTTCCCCCGTGAGTTCGCGAAACTCCAACATGGCCAGTTCGCGAAAAGTCGATCCCGCGCGTGGAGTTCTCAATCGGCCGTTGCCCACCCCCGCCGCGGGCCATCTTGGCGGCGAAGAACCAGGCGGCACGGACACGGATGAACAACATCTGGATATCTCTAGCGGTAATCAGCCCTCCGCAACCTCCAGCGAGGAGGAATTGACCGGGCGTACCCTCCCGTCCAGCGCCAGAAAAGGGAATTCGCTAGAAAATTTTGCGCCTCGGACAGCCAGTCGAGACAACGCCTTGCCGTCCGTCGAGGCACCCGGCGCGACGCCGGCTCCTTTGTTTATTACCCGGCAATCCCCGCAAATCGCGATCGAAACCACCGGTCCCCGCACGATCACCGTGGGCAAGGAAGCGGTGTATGTGTTGACGATTCGCAATTCCGGCAGCCAGGCGGCCCAGGATGTAACGGTGAAAGTCTCTGTGCCGGAGTTTGCCGAGGTTATCAGCGGCAAGACCACCAGTGGCGTGTATCAAGCGGCTCAACCGGCGGCGGTGTCGGCCACGACGGGGGGGATGGAACCCGCGCAGTGGAATTTACCGCGACTCGAAGCCAACGGTCAAGAGACGCTGACCCTGCGCTTGATCCCGCGCAAGAGCCGGCCGCTGGAAATTGGCGTGCAATGGACGGTATCGCCGGTCACCAGCCAGGCCGTGGTCGAAGTCCAAGAGCCAAAGTTGGCCATGACGCTTACCGGCGCCGAGGATGTCCTCTTTGGCCAAACCAAGATTTACAAGCTGACGCTAAGTAATCCGGGCAGCGGCGACGCCGAAAACGTGATGATTCATTTGTCTCCGTTGACGGATCAAGCGGCGGCAATGACCAAGCATGCCCTGGGTACGATTTCCGCGGGGGACAGCAAAGTGGTGGAAGTCGAAATGACCGCCCGGCAAGCGGGCAAAGTGGCGATCAAGGCGATTGCCACCGCGGATGGCGGTTTGCAGGCCGACGCCATCCAAGAAGTCCTGGTCCGCCGTGCAGAATTGCAAGTGGCCGTCCAAGGGGCCAAGGCCAAATATGCCGGCACCGCCGCCAGTTATGCCATTCACATCACCAATCCCGGGAATGCCCCGGCGGAAAACGTGCAATTGGTCGGGCAGCTTCCCACGGGGGCTAAGCTGCTCTCCGCGACCGGCGGCCAGGCCGATAACGAAACCGGCAAGCTGACCTGGACACTCCCCACCTTGCGCGCGGGCGAAGAGCAAACCTTTGAGGTCAAATGCCTGTTGTCAAATCCCGGGCCAAATAAATTTGTCGCGACTGCCAGCGCGGGTTCGGAAATCAGCGTGAACCATGACTTCACCACGCAGGTCGAGGCCCTGGCTGATCTCAAGCTGGAAGTCATCGAGCCGAAAGGCCCGCTGCCAATTAATGAGGAAGTGGTCTACGAAATTCGCCTCAAAAATCAAGGAAGCAAAAGCGCCGAGCAGATCGTGATTAATGGCTACTTTAGCGAGGGGATCGAACCGACCGGAGCGATCGGCGGCGCGCATGAATTATCTCCGGGGATGGTGCAGTTTCAACCCTTGGCCACGTTGGCTCCGGGGTCGGAGGCCAGCGTGCGGATCAAGGCCCGCGCCACGGCGGCGGGAAATTTGATCTTTCGCGCCGAAGCGGTTTGTGAACTCAATGGGACAAAGCTGGTCCAACAATCCACGCAGTTGTATTACGACGAGCAAGGCCCCGCCGCGGGACCAAAGCCGGTGGCCGGACCCAACGACGACATCAATGCTCCCGCCACGCTTCCCTCGCGCAGCGCGACCGATTCGGCCCGCAAACAACCGGCCCCCGTCGGGACCATAAATTCCGCGCCGCTGCTGGATTCCCCGGCCCCCGCAGCGGGAGCGCCCGCCACGGTTCCCGTGGTCATGCCGCCGTTATCCACCGGGGCCAGCGCCCCATCCCCCACGGGCGTACCCCGTGGCCAGGAAATGACCTGGGGGAGCGCGGTCCCCAGCCCCCGCGCGGCCACCCCCGCCAGCATGTATGTGCCTGTGGATAGTGCCCCCGCGGCGACAACACCTAGGGTGGAATCCCCCTTAGCCGCTCTCCCCCCGGCACCGGCGGAAAAAAACAGCGCGGCCAATGCCCCCGCCCGCTTGCCGGTGAAGTAATGTCGTAGGTCGGAACATGTTCCGCCGTTCTTGGCATTTAGAGGCGCTGATCTGGGTTAGGGCGTCAATCCTTTGAGTCTCGCTCTGGGGGCCAACGGCCACACCTATCCCAGCCTAGGCCAACGGCCTAGGATAGTGAGCAGCCTTGCAATGAAGGGGCTGAAAGCCCGGTTCCTGGATTCCAAGGGCAATAATGAAATTCTATAGCCTTCCCAATTCATGATCGGGTGGCACCGGAACTTGTTCCGGTGTGCAAAGCACAAGAGACACACTGCGTAGATAAAAAACCACACTACCCAGTACGAGCGGCACACGACGCGGCATAAAAGGCACATCGGTTGGGGCGCAATTCCATGAAAGTTTGCTTCTTGCCGCTCCGCGGGCAACAAATAAGTTTCTTGGGTGGCCGATGAATGAGCTGGGGTACCCGCAGCATCGCTTAATTAGGTTCTTATCTGGGGCAATGGAATACTATAGGCTTTCAGATCCGCGATCAGTCGTGGAAGAATTTTATCGAATACCTGCGGATGATTGCTTCGATTGAAAACAATGTACTCGTAGATGCTCTGAAGCTCGCCGACGTATTGCGTATCAATTGAGTCCTCGACAAGGAGCAGTGGCTGTTTGCCGAAGGCGACGGCCACTCCGGTTTCTTGATAAAGCCAAACGCTCGACGCGAAAGTACCGCTTGACAACTCAATTCGTTTCGTGACAAGGCAGATAAAAAACCGTGCGCGTTTGATCTTGGTGAGGATCGATGTCCGAAAGTCCTCAAGACCCTCAGCTCGTCCATCAACCAATTCGAATCCGGCCGGCGTCAGCACGCGGTCACGAATGTAGGAAACCAGCGCGGTATCGTCGGCGTTGAATTGATGCGCGACAAATACTTGGTGTGGTTGCTGCTCTTGATACAAAAGTGATCGGTCGTCGTCAGGAAGTCCACCTGCATCTGCTGCATCGCGTCCTTTTTGCGTCAATTGTTTCCAGAACGGGCCACGGATTGTCGCGCTGCTTTCACCGATGTAATGGCTGTATTGCAGCCAACAGATTGCGGCGTCGATCTCTGCCATCGGATAGCGAGTTAGCAAGTATCGATAGAGGTCGGCATCCGTGAAGGCATCTTTGTGGCGGGAATTTTGTTCGCTCGGCGGATCAGACACGTGCATCGTCGTTGTCAGCGTGAGCGTTCTTCCTCGCGCGAATTGGAGAATATTGAGGCAGATGGATTCGGAGACCATTTTGATGTGTCTTCTCTGCTGTGGACAGTCGCGCCTACTCAAAGAACCTAACGCTACACGTCACCGAGCGACCAGTGACTAACATACCATTGGAAAACGCGACGCCGGTCGGTTTGGTGCACGTGTTTGTTATTCCGGTTTGTCTTCTGCTGGGTCGGTGTCAAACACCATGATACGAGACGAATCAGCAAGAAGGCTAGAGATCTGTTCAGGTTTCAATTCCACATTGATTTGAGTTATGGAGTAATTGTTATGAGTGATAGAAGCGTTTCTGGATTTTCTCGAAGCGACCCATGCAGCAAGAACAGTGCCGATAGCCGTAATGAAGGTGGTAGCGATAGTGATAACATCTCCACCAGCCACAACGTTTCCAGGTGCGGGACGGTTACGGACATACGTAATGCCAGAACTGTCAAGAATAGCGATAAAGGCTGCACTGCCTTTGCCAGTCAAGCTGACCCGGATGCCAGGTTCGACGTTTTCCGTTTTACTACTCATGGGTTGTTGCCTCGCTTGCGTGTGGCATGGTCATTGGTTCAGTCAGCGGATGGCGTTGCTATAACGGGGAAAGCTATTTGGGGTCGAAAGCCAGACGTTCGGGACGTGGTCAAAAATTGAAGGAATAACGACAGGATCACGCGGGCGGCGCGAGTGAACCAACCATCGTCTACCGATGCGAACGCCGCCTCGCGTGCATCCGGTGGTTATGCCGTTTCATAATCCCTGCAATAGTGCTTGTTGGAACTCTGCAAAGCTGAGGGCGTTGCGTTGGATATCTGTGACGAATTCCGGACGCTGTTTGAGCGCTGAAAACAGGGTAAGCATTCTTGAAGCGTGTTTACGCGCTTTTGAACCCGGAGAGAACGTGGTAAATCCGCCGGCACCCTTGACCTCGACATTGTATGCTTTCGAATATCGAGTGACATCCAAGAACTGTCCGGCGGATGGCTCGACGTACGGGAGCATGGTTGCGAATTCTATCGTTACTCCTTTGACCGTTTGCCGCGAAACCATATTGCTTGGAAAGCGATGAGTCGCGGACTTGTTGCCGGATGTTGCTGTTATTTGCTGAACCCCCAGAGGTGCGACTTGTGAGAAATGTACTAGCTTGAGCATCATGATTGGTTCATTCTCAGCGATTCTGATGCCGTAGACGATCTGTGCCGACTTACCTTGCGCCGTGATTACGTCAACATTCGGTATCATGTCGCCGGGAAACACAATGTCATAAAGCTCGTCGTCTTGAGTTCTGCCGACGATCATGCCTTCAGTAAGTGCTTTGAAGTCATAAGTAGTGGCGCTCTGAGTCTGCGACGAAGCGCCGTGACTGTGGGCAGGCGTCGAGTGCGGACGTGGTTTGCCGACGGGGGCGCGGCTGGGTGCTGTGTCGCCGCATCCCACGATGAAGACTGCGAGTATGATCGTCGCTCGGTTCATTGTTGTTCAACCTTAGTGCATAACGACCCAAGCACAGCGACCCGGCCTACGAGGGCGTGCGATTGCAACCGCGACGCTCACGCCGGGTTCGCTGCAGAGTGCATGGTTAGGCATCATGTCAATCTTCATGCTGACTCTTCGGCTGTGCCGTCTCGATCTCCGTGATATGATTACGAATGACGCTGCCGCATTTTCTGCAAAATCCTTCGACAACAATCTTCCCATCTTGCTCAAACTCGCGTGCATCTCGCATACCCAAATCTGCCGCCTCACAAACTTCACACCACGAATCTTCAGTGAGTATCTGCTGCTCTGCTGGAGAACGGGAGGAAAAATTGCGAGGTGTTTTCATGATGCCGAACAATCAGTATTCAGAAATCTGCATATTACAAATCTGATCCCATTCTGCATAATTCATGTTTACCGTCAATACTTTTCAGTAATTTTCCGACTTGCCGTTCTATCTGTGGATTTCTGTAAATTTGTGTTATGCCCAATCACTCATATTCCCCCACGCTGGCTGCCGTACCTCTACTGACGCAGGTGCGGCAATTGATGCGTCCCAGTTAGCTCTCGATCCCCATCGAACCAGCGGGTTAGCATCGAGAATTACAGCCTGCCGGTGTCGCACAGACCAGCGGGTATGGCGAGCAGGTCGTGACCTGATCCTGCGGGGTCGGGAGTCGTGGGCGGTGCAAACGTGTTTGGCTAGGCAGCGCAATTCGCCCAGGACTCCCGACCCCCTCACGCATGACATGCCCCAGGGGGACGGGAATCCTTGGCGACGATGCTGTGCAAATGACTGGCCCACTCGCGCCAACGATTCCCGACCCCGGGGAGTGTTTCTAGGGCGGCTTACCCCGGGTAGTCGCTGCGCTAACCCGGGGCTAAGGGCTGTAACCGCGTTGCGGTTAGGCAGGCATTTAACCAAAAACCAAATACCAGTAACCAAAAACCAGCAGGCCCCGCGCTCCGCTGCGCGTCGCGGGTGCGGTGGGATCGGCGAGCACAACTCGCCGCCACGAAGAATACGGCGACGAAACGTCGCCGCTACAGGAAGAACGGCGACCACGTCTGGATGTCTTCTCCGTGACCCTCGGTGACTTCTCCGTCACTCCGTGATAAATGTATTTTCGGGTCTGTCATGCCGCGCTCCGCTGCGCGTCGCGGCTAAACAATTCCTAGAAAATGCAATGGCGGAACACGTTCTGTTCTACGGGGCTGTAACCGCGTTGCGGTTAGGCAGGCATTTAACCAAAAACCAAATACCAGCAACCAAAAACCAGCAGCCCCCGCGCTCCGCTCCGCGTCGCGGCTAAACAATTCCTAGAAAATGTAATGGCGGAACACGTTCCGTTCTACGGGGCTGGCGGTATACATTCCGCCCTGCCTATATCTTCGCTAATCGGAACCTTCACCCTTAACCGCTATAACCCCGATTCCATCCCAGACTGCTAGCATTCTTGCGACTGCTAAGCGAGGTAAACTCGGCAGTCCCGGCTAAGCCTCTGTAGAGTGAGGCCAATCGGCCAGTCGATGCTACTGTCGGGTCGCTAGCGGCAAAACGGCGTTTGTGACGTGTGCCGCCGATAGCCGGAATCGTGCCAGAAATGGCAATCATGCGGATTATTTTTTGCCAGAACCGTGTCTGCCTCGCCAAAATCCCTTCCTTGCCGCCGTGCTCCATGATTGATTCGGTTTGGCAAAACAGCCGCGCATCGCAGCCGGGAGGCAACCGCAAGGGGTTCGCGCAAACGAACTCTGTCGCGAAACGGTTTACGTGGCAAACGTATTTCATCGTCAGTATTATTACTGTTGCAACCAGCATCTTTTGCATTGCAAAAACACTCGCTGAAGGGGGGACCCATCCCGCCGCTCCTCCCCCGGAATACCGTCCGCTGATCTTTCCCGAGCAACGCCGGATCGAAGTCCGAGCGCCGGAACAGTTTCGCCCGGCAAATTTGCCCCCCGTCCCCACGCCCCCCACTGTTTCCCAGCCCCTGCCCGAGAACGCCACCTGGACTCTCAGCTTGGACGAGGCGATCCGCATCGCCCTGGAAAACAGCGATATCGTGCGGGTGTTGGCGGGAAATACGGCGGTCCCTTCCGGGGCGACTATCTACGATCCCGCGATCTCCAACACCCAAATCGATCTGGAACGGGGGCGGTTTGATCCCCGCCTGCGGAATGACACGTTTTGGAATCAATCCGACCAGCCCCTAGGCCAGTTTAATCCCGCGCCCCCACCCACGAGTATTATTACCGGCAGTCGGGCGGAAGGATTTTCCAATTCCACCGGCATTAGCAAGCGTCTGCTGACCGGAGCCACCGCCGAGGCCAATTTCAACGTCAATCGCAACGACAATCGGTTTGGCTTCTTTCCCCTGAATCCGCAAACAGCCAATAGCACCGAACTGGCGTTGACGCAGCCGCTATTACAGGGGGGAGGCTATCGGGCCAATATCGCCCCCATCATCATCGCCCGAATCAATACCGAGTTTAGCTTCTTTCAATACAAAGACGCCGTCCAGAACCTCGTCTTTAGCGTGATTGAGGCGTACTGGAATTTGCAATTTGCCCAAATCGATGTCTGGGTGCGCGAGCAACAGGTCAATTCCGGACTGGAAGCGCTCGAACGGGCCGAAGGGCGCGCGCTGGTCGGCCTGGCCAATGAAGGGGAAGCGGCCCAGGCCCGCGTCTCGTATGAAAACTTTCGCGCCAATCTGATTGCCGCGCAGGCTAATCTGTGGGCGAGTGAGGGAGTGCTGCGGAATTTGCTGGGAATCAGCCCTTCCGATGGGCGACGGATTGTGCCCGGGACCCCTCTGTCCGTGGAGCAAATTCCCCTGGACTGGTACGGCCTGCGGGCCTTGGCCGAGACTTATCGTCCCAATCTGATTGAACTCAAGCTCATTTTGGAGGCCGACGAGCAACAATTAATCCTGGCCCAAAACCAGGCGTTGCCGCGCCTGGACGCCGTGGGGTTGTACCGCTGGAATGGGCTGGAGGGGAAAACGCCGGAGGGAGTGCGGATTGTCGGGGATTCCGCGGATTACCAGGAATGGCAGACCGGCGTGAATTTTTCAGTGCCGCTGGGCCTGCGCAGCGAGCGGGCCACCCTGCGGCAGCGGCAATTGTTATTGACGCGCGACCGGGCCAATCTGGACCAGGGGCTGCACCAGGCCGCGCATGAATTAGCTGCCAGCTACCGGGATTTGGCGAATACTTACGAGCAGTATTTGGCGTTTAAACGGACACGGGAAGCGGCGTTTATCAATATCGAACAGCAACTCGCGGCGTTTCAGGCGAACACGCGCATTTTGTATTTGAATGTGCTGTTGGCCATCACCGATTGGGGCAACTCCGTCCGCAACGAGAATCAAGCGTTGGTTTTATACAATACGGTCCTTGCGCGGTTGGAGGCCCAGACGGGGACGATTTTGGAAACCCACGGCATTCGATTTGCCGAAGAGCGTTATGGGTCCGTTGGTCCGTTGGGGAGGCATTTTCGACCGGTGTTGTATCCCCAGTCAATGCCCCCGACGCCCAATGTTGACTTGCCACGGGCCAGCGGCGAACAGGCCTACAAACTGCCGGAAAAAATCGTGTTGCCCGAGATTGAGGACATTCCCCCTCCCAATTCCGCCCCCCAGCCCGTCCCCCCCGCGCTGGAAGCCCAGCCGCAATCAACCCCGGCGGAGGAGCTTCCCCCTGTCCCGCCACTGCCAGATCCACCGCTATCAGGAGGATTAAACAAAGGAGCCATGCGGAATATAAACAAACCCAAGTAGCTATTCCGCAGTTGTTACTTGTTAGCCTCCGCCGGTCAGCGCGGATTTGATACCGGTGACGATTTGGTCGCCAGGTTTAAGCTTTCCCTCCAACAATTCGCTATGTTTGGCGTCGTTGATGCCGATGATCACGGGGACGGCCCGCAATTTTCCGCCATCGATCACCCAGACGTGCCGTTTACCCCGTTCGCGCGAGGCTTTGGCCAGGTCCTCGGCGCTTTGGCGCACGACGACCCCTCCGCCGCCGGTATTATTGCTGGCCTCGGCGGCTAAAATGGTCCCGTCCAAAATGCCCTGGTCTTCCGGGCGGACATCGGCCGCTTTGGGATAAAACCGCAGTCCGGCATTTGGCAGGCGGATGGCGGGATCGCGAACCTCGATTTGAAAAGAGAGATTGGCCGTCATGCCGGGCAAGAGTTTGAGTTGTTCGTTGGCGGCGGCCACCACCACCGTGTAGGTCACGACACCCTGGTTGGTGGTGGGGCTTTTGCGAATTTGTTCGATTCGCCCTTCGAACAGATCATCAGGATACGAATCCACCGTGAATTGAACCAGCTCATTGGCTTCTTCCGCCGCGCGAATCAGCCCGATATCCGCTTCATCGACGGCGGCATAGATGTGGATTTTTTTCTTTAAGTCCGGAGCCACCACAAACAGCGTGTCCGACTGAAAAGAGGCCACCACGGTTTGGCCTTCTTCCACCTTACGGTCGATGATGACGCCGCTGACCGGCGCGGTGATTTCGGTATAGGCCAGATTTTGCCGCGAGATGGTCAGCGCCGCCTCCGCTTGTTGAATGCCGGCTTTGGCCAGTTCGACCTGCGCCTCGAGCGCGGCGCGGTCGGCGGTAAACTGGTCCAGCTCTTGATCGCTGATAAAAGTTTTCTTCGCCGCGCGCAGATTTTTGGCCCGCTGTTCGTTATTGCGGGCATTGGTTAATTGCGCGGTCACCCGCTGCAGATCGGCTTTGTTATTGGCCAGAATCGCCTCGTCCCGCGCGACCCCCGCCTTGAACAAGCGTTGATCGATGAGGGCCAGCACATCCCCTTCCTTGACTTCGCTATTAAAGTCCACGAACACTTTTTCGACCGGGGCCGAGACAAACGCGCCAACCTGGACGCTTTTGACCGGTTGGACTGTCCCGCTGGAATTCACCACCTGCACGATACGGCCTTTATCCAGCTTTCCCAGACGAAAGCGTTTTGTCAGATCGGGAGTGCCCCAGGTGTAATACATGGCCCCCGCGGTCCCACCCAATAACACGATCGCCACGCCGACCCAAAGAATGTTGCGCCACATGATGTTCAATTGCCGTCCAAAGTAGGCCCTGGTCCGCCGATCCGCCGCTGGTGGTAAAAGCTCTATTTTAGCATATATTGCCCAAATCCCAAGTTAATCCAAAGCTGGGTCAATCCGGGGTGGGGGCCAGTTCTTCGGCTGGTTGCTCGCCATGCAGCATTTCGATGGCCCGCTGAAAATCCGGCGTGTCGGCCACTATGTGCCCATCGCGCAGGACCACGGCCCGTTTGGCGTTTTTAGCCACGACCTGGTCGTGCGTCACCAGGATAATCGTGATCCCGTCCCGTTCGTTTAACTCGCGAAAGAGATCCATCACTTCGCGGCTGGTGCGGGTGTCCAGATTGCCCGTCGGTTCATCCGCCATCAAAATCGACGGGCGATTGACCAACGCCCGGGCGATCGCCACGCGCTGTTGCTGGCCCCCGGACAGTTGGCCCGGATGATGGTCCAGGCGATTCCCCAGACCCACTTTTTCCAGCATTTCGACCGCCCGCTCGGAGCGCTCGCGGCTGGAAATTTGCCGCGAGTACAGCAGCGGCAATTCCACGTTTTCCTGGGCGCTGGTCCGGGCCAGCAGATTAAAATTTTGAAACACAAATCCAATCTTTAGATTGCGCAGCCGTGCCCGTTGATCGCGGTTCATGCTGACAACCTCCAACCCGTCCAACAGATAACTGCCGCTCGTGGGCCGGTCCAGGCAACCCAGCGTGTTCATCAAGGTCGACTTGCCGGAGCCGGACGGACCCAGGAGCGCCACATAATCCCCCGCCTCGATCCGCATGGTCACCCCGCGCAGGGCCGCGACCTCCACGGATTCCAGGTGGTAGATTTTACGGACATCCGTAAGTTGGATAAGGGCCATAAGCAAGCGAACACGGGCGGCAGGCGGGATCCACGCGGCTATCTTGATTACCAGGATGCAAAATAACAACCAAGTTAGCGCGGATTTTTGTCAGGAGCGGACATTTTTGCGGGATCCACCACCACATGGCGGACTTTTTTTCGTTTCCAGGTATAGCTGATATGCACGCGGCCATCGCTAGTTTGAATGATCGCCGGATAGCTAAATTCCCCTCCCGGTTCATTTTCTAGCATCCCGACTTCGGTCCAGGTTTGGCCATCCCCGCTGATCGCCAAATTCAGGGGAGAACGGTCCCCCCAGCCATTTTCCTTTGGTTGAGGCGTAACACGATTATACACCAGCAAATGGCGACCTTCCGCCAGCGTGACGGCGTCGATGCCGGAATTGGGGTTGGGCAGGGACGTGGCAGCCAGTTCACTCCAGGTTTTTCCCCCATCCGCCGACCAGGTTTCCACGATTTTACTGATTCTACTTCGGCAAAGGGCCTGGAGTTTCAATTGGCCGTGGCTCAAGATCGTGGGTTGGATAACCCCCGTCTTTTGCGGGTTGGGGACTGGCTCTTGCAGTTGCCAGTGCCATTTTCCATCTTTCCAGGTTCCTTTTTCAAAATGGATTCGCCACCCTTGGTCCTCGGTGCTGGTGGGGCACAGCAAGGTGCCGTCGGCCAATTCCACCGGTTTATTCTTGATCGGTCCATAAATGCCCTGGGGCAACCGCTGGGGCTGGCTCCAGGTTTGACCGTTATCGTCGGATGTCAGCAACATGCCCCACCAAGTGTCGGGATCGGGCCCGACTTTGTAAAATAGCAGCAAGGGGCCTTGGCTGGGCTGAAATAACACTGGATTCCAGCAAGGATAGCGAACTGCGGCGGATTCAACTCCGTTGGCCACTTCCACCGGTTTGCTCCAGCCAGTTTCCGTCTTACGAGCTACCCAAATGCCGACATCGGGATTTTTTTCTTTGGTGCCGCCAAACCAGGCCGCCACCAACGTGCCATCCTTGCATTGGACCAAGGTGCTGGCGTGACATTCAGGAAAAGGAGCTTGTTCGTAAATAAACTCCCGCGAAATCAATCCGGGAAAGCTTGGTTCCTGGGCGAGAGTACCCCGTGCTGAAAAAAACATAAACAGAACCAAGCAGAGAGCAGTGCTAAAGCGAAACTTGGGCATGCCGAATTCCCCTGATTAATACCGGTTGACTCGTATCTATTGCGCTTAACATAGCATATTTGACGCTGCATACGCTACTAACCGTGAATAGCTAGTGCCTTGTATGCTCTTTTTTTACAAACGACTGTAATGCAGAAAAATCGTAAAAAAAGGCGCGTTTTGGTGAAGAAATTTGGGAACACTGATCCTCGCTAATCGACACTAATCCAGAATGCTATTTTAACCGCGATCTAACTAAGCGATCCGCTTAGCTTGGAAATACCGTCTGGATTAGCGAAGATCAGCGCGGATTAGTGGTTCAGTTGTTTTTCCAGTTAAACCCAACGTGGTAAGAAATTTCAAACCTCACGAAATCACTTTGCTGCCTATTGAGCTTCAAAATACAGCCATAGCTACTGTTTGTTTTGGTACAGCGAATACCACGACGTCCTGATCCACGCCCAATTGCCAAAGACGATTGCACCGCGTCTGACTCCCGACTCGTGCCTACCAATCGGGATGCAAATCCGGCCGTTCATGTTGCAGTTGGATTTGGTATTCCTCGCGGAGGGGATTGCCGGCAAGGTAAAGCGATTCCAGTCGCGGCAGCTTTGCCAGTTCTAGCAATCCCACCCCGGTGATCCGCGCCCGGGTTAAAATCAAAAATCGCAAATTCCCGCATTTGGCCAAAGCCGCCAGCCCCGCGTCCTCCACGTCACTCATTCTCCAACAGAGCAATTCCAACCGGGGGTGCTCCGAGACAATCTGCAAGGCGCTATTTCCAGCCTGACAACTGGCCAGATTCAGTTGCGTTAACTCTGGCCAACATAATCCCGAGGATGATCGCAGTTTGGCAAAGTCGGCGTCGGTCAGGTTTGTTTCGCCCAAGCGCAGGATTTGCAACTGGGTAATCGACAAGAGTTTTTCCCAGGCGTCACTGTCACAGGCCGCGCGGGGTAGTTCGATTACCTTCAGTTCCGGCAGAGCACTTAACTGGGCCACCTGCGCGTTGGAAAGGGGCTGATCAAAGAATATGTGCGTATGGCCCGCGGCCCGGGTGGATTCCAGCAATTTGGACCAATCGGCAGCCGTCGCAGCCGGGTCCACGGTTGTAGTAGCAGGTGCGGATGGCGGGGAGGCCGCGGGGTGTTCTTGGCAACCAAGGAGCAAAGCGCAAATCAATCCCCCGATTCCTCCACGACAAATCCCTTGATTTACAACAAAACGTGGCATGCGTGGAACGGGTTAAAACCGGGCGGAGGTCTGGTCCTGGGCAATAGGGTCAAAATTCATTATATTTTAACAGGTTACTCCAGCGAAATCCCCCGTTATAAGGGATTTGATCCGGCTGGTTCACCTAGCGGATAATTCGCCTAGCGCTCCCTTTGTCGTTCCCGCCATTATCGCACAAGGGGCTACCCAGCGCTCTTTCCCACCGCCCCCACAGTCCTTTTTGCTGGTTAGCATGAACTTTATACCCGCGACAAAGCTATCGGACCGCTCGTATGTGGGATTGGTATTGTCGCAATTTCTGGCGGCATTTAATGATCAGGCGATTCATATCGTGGCGATCTTTTTTGCCAGTGATTTGCTGCATGGGTATGTGCATCTGCCGGGCTTTGACCAAAAAACGATCGTGTCGATTGTAACGGCCTGCTTTATCGCGCCGTTCTTTTTGTTTTCTCCCTTGGCCGGTATTTTGGCGGACAAGTACAGCAAGCAAAGAACGATCGTGTTTTGGAAAATCGCGGAGGTCTTTATCACGGGGCTGGCCCTGGTCGGTTTTTTGCTGCCCCATACGGTCGGCTGGGGTTGGGCCGACTCCAAAACCATCGCCACGATCAGCGCATTTTTGGTCATTGCGGCGGTCTTTTTGATGGGGACGCATAGCGCGTTTTTTGTGCCGGCAAAATACGGCATCATGCCCGAAATCTTGCACACGAGCGTGCTCTCGCGCGGGAATGGCATTCTCGAGGGGACCAGCTTTGTCTCCAATATTTTAGGAACCTCGTTTGGAGGTTACCTGTACTTTTTTTTAAAGAACCGCGCCGACCCGCTGGCCGGGGGAGAATGGGTGATCGGACTGACGTTGTTTGCCCTGGCCTGGCTGGGAATGGCGTTTGCGTATTTGGTCGCCCCCATCCCCGCGGCTTCCCCCGATCGCCAGTTTACCCTTAATCCGCTGGTTCCCTTAGCCAAAAATTTTGGCGAATTGCGCCGCTCAAAACCCTTGGTGCTGGCGGTGGTCGGAATCGCCTTCTTTACATTTATGACACTTTTTGTGCGGCAGACGCTGCTCTTTCAGGGGGAATCCGCCAAGGAACTGCACGAAGCCCGCGCCCATCTGGCGGAAATGACTCCCCCCGCATCTTCCTCAAATAATCCCGTCCCTCCCGCCGGTGCGACGCCAGACGCCCCCGCCCAGACCTCCACGACGTTATTGCCCACTCCGCTCGTGCCTCCTTCCGCGCAGCCCTCGCAGCAGCTCGATGAACTCTGGATTGCCACGCTGGTCGCGCTGGTTGGCTTTGGCGTGGGGGGGGGTGTGCCCTGGCTGGCAGGTTGTCTGGTTCGCGGGTAGAGCTGGGCCTGGTGTTGTTTGGCACGCTGGCCCTGGCCCTCATGACCGCTTGCCTGGCGGTGGTGGCGGCTCCCCCCATCGCCCCGAGTGGATCGAGCGGCCTCTGGCAGACGCTGCTTCAAATGGCCCAATCCCAGGCCCCGACGATCATCTGTTTGGTGATTATTGGCCTGGTATCGGGTCTATA
This sequence comes from Pirellulales bacterium, assembly GCA_033762255.1. NCBI lineage: Bacteria > Pseudomonadati > Planctomycetota > Planctomycetia > Pirellulales > Pirellulales bacterium. The sequence goes on from JANRLT010000014.1 coordinate 106,749, forward strand.
TATCGTGCCTTTGTACACACTTTTGCAGCACCGGGCCCCCAAGGATAGCAAGGGAAACATGGTGGCCACCAGCAATTTCTTAAACGTGACCGGCGGCTTGATCGCCGTGGCCAGCTTTTATTGTGTGACCTTGTTGCTGCAATCTTGGACGGGCAATTCGTTGACCGCGGGAGCGGTGGAAGAATCCCACGACCCCGCGGTCTGGCGAGCTTTTGTCACACAACTGGAGGCCCAGCAATCCATCCCGCAGCGGTTGTTTCTGACCGCGAGCGGTTTTACGTTATTGATGTTCGCCCTGATGTCTTGGATGCGGCCCGACTTTTTATCCCGGACGCTGTCGTATTTGCTGATGCCGCTTCGCCGTCGGTTAGAGGTAGACCACGCCGATTTTGTCCCCTCCTATGGACCGCTCTTGGTGGTGAGTAACGCCTCCAGTCTGACGGAATGGCTTTGCATCGTCTCGGCCATCGATCGCAAGCTCTGTTTTATGTGGCAACCTACCGCCGCCGATCAGGGGATGCTGGCAACCTTGGTCCAAGCCACGGGAATTGGACGGGCATTGCCCGCAACCAGCGACGATCTGCCGCAATTTCTGGAAAAATCGCTGGTCCTTGCTGATGAGCGCGAGTTGCTATGGGGTGTGACAGCACCCGGCGAGGCGGGCACACATTCCCCGGCGTCCGACTGGTCGCGGATTCTTTCCACCTTGCAAGATTCCCTGGTAAAAAATCAGTTGGCCGATCGCTGGCGCATCTTGCCCGTGCTGGCTCGCAATTTTTCCCCGGCCCCTGACCGTCAATCGACGATCCCCGCCATCAGTGTGGGGCACCCGCTACCAGTGACCGCCACGGCGAGCGAAATTGCCGCTGTGCTGGGGCAATTGGCCACTCATTGAAAGAATACGCTCGATGCGGTAGGTTAAAGTTTGACTAGGAAGAGCTGCCACATGCAAGTTCCAATGGCGGAAGTGCTTTGCTGGCAGTAACTTAGGTTAACGGGGTGGCTTTGACGGCCGCCTCGCGCTTCTGGCTGTCGATTTTTTTGTCCGCTTTTGCCACGCCCCGCGCAATATCGTTTATTGGGGCAGGAGATTTGCCATGTCCGCCAATTATGTCCACCCCGAGGTTCTGGTTAGCACCCAATGGGTGGCCGACCACCTGCATGATCCCGCCGTGAGGATTGTGGAGAGTAGCGAGGATGTGCTGCTCTATACCCAGGGGCATATCGCCGGCGCGGTGATGATCGACTGGCAGTTGGACCTGCAGGATGCCATCGTGCGGGATTACATCGATAAAACCGCGTTTGAAAAACTCTGCTCCAGCAAGGGAATTTCCAACGACACCAACGTGGTCTTTTACGGGGATAAAAATAACTGGTGGGCCTGCTACGCTTTTTGGGTTTTTAAATTGTATGGCCACAAAAATTGCGTCTTGATGGATGGCGGACGCAAAAAATGGGAACTGGACCAGCGCCCCTGGACCAAAGAGCCCGAGCCAACCTATCCAGCGACCAGGTATCGGGCGAGCGACCCCGACCCGCGAATTCGGGCGTTTCGGGACGAAGTGTTGGCCCATTGCCGCGCGCGGCGGCCCCTTATTGACGTCCGTTCGACGGGGGAATACACGGGCGAGTTGCAGCACATGCCCGAATATCCGCAAGAAGGCTCGTTGCGGACGGGACATATTCCCGGCGCGGTAAGCATTCCCTGGCCCAAGAATGTGCGCGAGGACGGGACGTTTAAACCGGCGGAGGAGTTGGCGGCGATTTACCAAGGCTATAATAAGGATGAGCACACGATCGCCTATTGCCGCATTGGCGAGCGTTCCAGCCTGACCTGGTTTGTGCTGACGTATTTACTGGGCTTTCAAAGTGTCAAAAATTATGACGGCTCCTGGACCGAATGGGGAAACATCGTCGGTGTGCCGATCGTAAAGGGGAATGAGCCGGGGTGAATTCAATTAAGAATTATGAATGAAGAATGAATTATTGTTATGCGGGGTGTGTAACAGAAAAATCCGTATTACTGATTCACAAATTTGAAATTTCAAATTGAGATTTGCAATTAAATCTCCGTGGGCCTCGCATCTCTCCAAATATACTCCGTGCTAAATTACCGTTTTCATGACTCTGGAATACATCATCAACGAGTTCGCCGACCTGGAGCCACGCGAGCGGCTGGAACTGCTCTTGGAATACTCCGAGGGTTTGCCTCCCCTGCCGTCAGAATATGAGGCCCAGCGCCTGGCGGGGGAGCACCGCGTGCACGAATGCCAAACCCCGGTCTTTCTGTGGGTAAATGTTCATCAGGAAACCACGGGGGTTGAAACACCGGATTCAGCGTCTAAAGATTCGCCGCCCGCCCAGGCCCAGGTTGAAATTCACGCCTGGGTCGCTCCCGAAGCCCCCACGGTCAAAGGTTTTGTGGCGATCCTGCGGGAGGCGTTTCATGGTCAAGCGGTGGAAACGGTCCTGGCCGCCCCGCTGGATTTGTTACAGCGGCTGGGCCTGGCGCAGGCCCTGGGCATGATGCGCACGCGGGGATTATCGGCGATCTTGCACTACATCCGCCGACAAGTGGAGCGAGGCGGGAGCATCGATGGCTCATATACCTAAAAGTAAATTTTCTGATGAAATCAATTTATGCTGCGGATGAGCGGACCTAGCCGTGGAGGCCGGCGCTTCGTTAAATAATATTGAGATAGGCCGACTTATTTGGACTTATCGAACTTTTTGAGTAATTCACGTTTTTGCTTATCTTCATATCGTCGTTCTTCCTTCCCCCAAGTGTAAATTGTGCTAGGTATTTGACTCGCTTCGCGAAATTTGCGGGTCGCGGCCATGCTTACATCCGTATTTTGGAGATAGAGGTGTTTAAGTTCCGGGATTTGTTCCAAGAGCCCAAAAATATCATCGGTCAACTTCGTGCTGCTTAAATTGAGATACGATAGATTTGGTAAGGGCAGGAATTTACGATAACCAGTTATTGTGAGTTTGGTTTGTTCCACGTCTAAGATTTCAAGATTGGCGAATTGTTTTAGATTCTGTGCATGGGTGTCTGTCAATTGAGTGCGAGCGAGGCTCAAGTGTCGCAAGGTATTGGAGGATTTCCAGTTATCAAATCCAGCGCCAGTCAAGGGATTACCAGAAATATCCAAGTGGCTCAACTCAGGTAAATCCGCGAGTGCGCGTAAGCCAACATCATTTATAATGTTGTACTGATACCTATTATCCTTGCCGCGCTTGAGTCCGAATTCCAGTTTCTGCGTAATGTTCAAATTATCCGGTAAACCTGGCAACATTACATAATTGAGCTTCTTCAGTTTCGCAATGTAGGTTAATGATTCATTGCCTAGATTATTATCTTTTAGGTTGAGTTTACGCAAATTCGTCAATAGCTCTATCCCCCGTATTGTCTGGTCATTGAGCGCACATGACCGTAAATGTAATTCTTGTAGAGATGAAGCGGTAGCAAGTTGCTCCCAATGATTCAAGGTCATCGTTTCCGAAAATAACTCCAGGAATTTCAATTTGGATAATTTGGCGATTGTGCCCAAATGTTCCGGTGTAAGCGTGCTCCTTCCCAATGCAAGCGTCTCCAGATTGGGGCATGTTTCGACGACCGCACGCATTCCCTCAACTGTCAATGGATTGCCAGTTAAGGCAAGATAGTTGAGTTTCTCGAATCTAGAAAGCTTGGCAAACCCATGCCCCTGGATATCGTTATTTAGTAACACAAGAGATTCTAAATCTGGGTGCGCAGCTAACCAGGCCAAATCCTTGTCATCGGCATCGCCATCAATGGTAATTTTTTTAAAAGAGGGGAACTTCTGCAATTCCTCGGCTAATCTAATCAATTGCCCCTTGTTCAAGCCGAAGGAGATGTCCCTTAGATTGGGAAGAGTTTGAAGTTTGTCCCAAACATCCGGCGGAATTGCGACTGTGGCATTTTCGCTAATGTGTTGCCCTAACTGTAATTCTATTGTCTTAGGATCCTCTTGCGAAATTGCGTAACTAATTTCAACGCCAGCTACACGCTCTTTCAATCCCGCGAAAAACTCAACTAGATCAATCGATTCCTCTGTGGTTTGCGATAGTAATCTTGTGGTTGCAGCACAAAGACAGAAAGCAAGCAACCAACATTTGACCACACAAAGAAGATTAGACATTGTGGTTTCCATCAAATGATATCTGATTTATCAAACCAACATTACGCGTAAACTTCCCCCTATAACACTTCCCGGATCGGCTCCACGCCGCTATCCACCGGGTAGCGCGGCGTGCCCGAACCGTCAAACACCCGGTCGCGGTGCGCGTCGATCCCCAGGTTGTGATACAGCGTGGCGAACACCTCTTGAAACTTCACTGGACGATCCTTTGGCTCTTCGCCGTTCCGCGTGGTCGAGCCGATCACCTGCCCCGTCCGCATGCCACCCCCCGCCAAGATACACGCATTCGCCTGCGGCCAGTGGTCCCGGCTGTTCATGGCGTTGATCTTGGGCGTGCGGCCAAATTCTCCCCACATCACCACCGACACATCTTTGTCCAGGCCCCGCTCGTGCAAGTCAGTGACCAACGCCCAGAGCGCTTGATCGAGCATGGGAAATTCCACCCGCGAACTGGGGAAGTTCATTCCGTCCCCGCCATGCCAATCCCAGCGGCTATAATTGAGCGCGACGTACCGCGCGCCCGCCTCGACCAGGCGCCGCGCCAGGCAAAAGTTTTCCACCATGCGGGGCGCGCCGTCGCGCTGAAACTCGGTATCGGACTGGCCATAGCGGGCCAAAACTGCGGGGTCTTCCTTGCTCAGGTCCAGCGCGTCCCCCAGCTTGCTATCGGTCAATATGCCAAGCGCCTGCTCCATGTTGGCGTCCAGGCTTTCATATTGGGCCAGGGTGTCCGTGTCGCGGCGAAAAGTGTCCAGCGACTGGCGCAGTTGTTCGCGATCACGCAGCCGTTCCAGCGTGATTCCCCGCAGGACCATGTTGTCGGATTTTTCGCGGGCTTTTTTGCCCACGGCGTTAAAGGGGTTATGTTTCACGCCTAGGAATCCCGCCGGATAGGGGTCTCCCCAGGTTTTATTTCCCGTGGCGTACATGAGCGCCATATTGGCCGGGACGCCCGGATCGGCTTGCCCCGCCAGGCGCGACACCCAGGCTCCCGCCGTGGGCCAGCCGCCATTGGGGGCTCGTTCGTTCTTTTTGTGTCCCGTCAGGCACTGGTAGCCGTCATGGTCGCCGCTGGAATCGGACAGCGACCGGACAATGATCAGCTTGTCCATGATGCTGGCCAGCTTGGGGAATAACTCGCAAATTTCGATCCCTGGCACGTTGGTGCGAATGGGCTGAAACTCGCCCCGTATTTCGGCGGGGGCGGCAGGCTTCAAGTCAAACATATCCAAATGCGACGGTCCGCCGGGGAGATAAATATTGATGATGGCTTTGTGCGATTTACCGATGCCAGCGCGCGACTCCAATGCCAGCAAATTGGCCAGCGAGAGGCCGCCGATACCCGCTGCGCCAATGTGCAAAAACCCGCGGCGGCTGACACGGTCGCAAAAATTTGTCGCGCGATCAGGTTGACCCAGGATGGAGAGCATGACGGTTACCTCGCTATTATGTCGTAATTATTGTCAAAAGTGCTTCAAGAAAGTACGACGCGCGCAATGTTAGCTTGACGATCAACAGCCCCTCTGGGAGCGGGCCACGGATTTACACCCTTTATGGTAAGTTTATCGACCGGGCGAAGCAAGGAAAATGGCGATTTTCGGCCCAAGTGTGACGCGCGGCTCCCAAGGTGGCGAAAAAACCGTGCATTTATGCCAAAGAGAACCGTTGGCGGCGGGGTGGTAGTAATTATTTTACATTTTAACTACTCGCCTGCCTCAAAAATTGAGCAATCTCTTGTTTTGTCGCCATGCTTTGGGCCGTCCGCAATACCAAGTCCACGAGCAAATCATCCGTCGTGTTGACGCTGTGTCCGTTAAGTTCTAAAAATAGCAAAGCCGCTTCCAGACCGACCCGCTTATTCCCATCGAGGAAGGGATGATTTTTACCAAGTGAAATAAGTAGGCGGCGGCCATTTCAAAAATGTCGGCATGCAAGAATTGTCCGCCGAACATTGCCGCTGGTTGGGCCAAGGCGGATTCTAGCAGACCAAAATCGCGAATTCCCTCCCCACCGCCATAAGCGGCGAGCTGCGCGGCGTGGGACTCCAGGACCTCATCCAGGGATAAAAACTGAATCATGCCCACTACTCCGCCAGCTTTTTAAATGCTTTGTTATACTTGGCATTAATTTTACCGCGAGCCGCCCGCACCGCCGACTTACGATCAGTGGGTTGCACGGGGGCAATCCTGATGGACTCTCCATCGGTCGATAATTCAACTTGATCCGTGGGGCTAATCTTCAACAGCTCTAAAATCGGCTTATCAATCACCAGCGCGTAACTGTTGCCGTGTTTGACCAGTGTTTTGAGCATAAAAAAGTCCTTCAAGATAAGGTTGCACAATGTATCTACATTGTAGCACTTAAGTCACGCTTTGCAAAGTCAATCTTTTAGCAGCCGCGCTGCTAAAGAGTTGATAAAAGTCTTAAAATCGCGTTATTACACGCCCAGGGTACGCTTCACCCGCGAAAACGCCGCCACCGCATATTCCAAATCCTCCCTGGTATGGGCGGCGGAAAGTTGCGTGCGGATACGGGCCTTGCCTTGGGGAACAACGGGGTAACTAAACCCAATCACATAGACACCTTCGGCCAACAGCAGTTCGGCCATTTTGGCGGCGAGCGCGGCGTCCCCCAGCATGACCGGCACGATCGGGTGCTCGCCGGGGATAATGGTATAACCTGCGTCGGTCACTGCCTGGCGGAACCACTGCACATGGCCCATGAGGCGGTCGCGCAGTTCGGTGCTGGCCTCAATAATGTCGAGCGCGGCTAGCGACCCAGCGGTGATAGGCGGGGCGACGGCGTTACTAAACAGATACGGCCGCGAGCGTTGCCGCAAATAGGCGATCACGGGCGCGCTCCCGCTAATGTAACCGCCGCTGGCCCCGCCGAGGGCCTTGCCGAGGGTGCCGGTTAGCAGGTCAATCCGTCCCAGACAGCCGTGATGTTCGTGAGTGCCGCGACCGGTCCTACCCAAAAAGCCGGTGGCGTGGCAATCGTCCATCATGACGAGCGCGTCGTATTTATCAGCCAGTTCGCAAATGCCGGGCAGGTTGGCAATCACGCCATCCATGCTAAAGACGCCGTCGGTGGCGATCATGCGAAAGCGCGCGCCAGCGGCTTCCTTAAGCTTGGCTTCCAGGTCGGACATGTCGTTGTTTTTGTAACGGAACCGCTGCGCCTTGCACAGGCGGATGCCATCGATGATGCTGGCATGGTTCAGTTCATCGCTAATGATCGCATCCTCTGGGCCAAGGAGCGTCTCGAACAGGCCCCCATTGGCATCAAAGCAACTGGAATACAATATCGTGTCCTCGGTGCCGAGAAATCGGCTGAGGCGCGTTTCTAGTTCCTTGTGCGGGGACTGCGTGCCGCAAATAAAGCGGACACTGGCCATGCCAAAGCCAAATTTGTCCAGTGCGGCGTGCGCGGCGGCGATCACCGCGGGGTGATCCGCCAGGCCCAGATAGTTGTTTGCGCACAGGTTGAGCACGTTGTCACGCCCACTGGCGGAAATATGCGCCCGCTGAGGAGAGGTAATCACCCGTTCGGGCTTTTCGAGACCGGCGGCAAGAAGTTCGTCAAGCCGGGATTGAATATGTGCCGTAAAATTTGACATGGCAAAGCTGCAAAAAAAGCAAGAAGAAGTGTAGCCGCAAGGAAAGCAAAAAAGGCAAAAAAGGGGGATGGTTTGGGTAAAAGGAAATGACTGAGTTGTCGCAATCAATCTAGCACAGCTTGATAGCTTATTCGCCGGGGATTGCATCGGAACAGTAATATTTCTTTACCGCAAAGGTCCGGCTGCCAAAGTTCACCAGCAGACCATGTTCCAAGCGCGTCGCCCGCAAATAGCCCAGTATCTGCGCGATATGATCGTTCAGGATTCCCGCGACCGCCTTGGCTTCCACGATCAAGGTCTGTTCGATGAGTAAATCGGCAAAAAACTCCCCCAGGATTGTGCCGTCCTCGTCATAGACTTGGCAGGGATGCCGGGGTTGGACATGCAGGCCGCGCTTGCCCAGGCGATTAACCAGGGCGTTGACATAGACTTTTTCCAAGTGGCCCGGCCCCAAGTATTTATGGATGGCAAAACCCGTTTCCCGCACGATGTCGCACAGCTCAAAAATCGGATCCTTTTGCATGGGTAGCTCCAAAAAGGTGGCCAGAAAAAAATTAGATTATGCCGCAAGAAGAACAAGAAAGGCAAGAAATAGGGGAAGAATTAATTAGCCGCAAGAACAGCAAAATAATGCAAGAAAATGGAAAAAGAGTATATGCCGCAAAAACAACAAAGAAAGCAAAAAAAGAGCCAAAAACTCAAGTATTGCGAAGATTCAACATCTGCCACCAGCTACTAAACAAACTCTTTGCTCTTCTTGCTATTCTTGCGGCTGGCTTTCCCTGCTTGCTGTTCTTATGGCACTTTCGCGGCCTAGTCATGCCAGTGCAAGATCACCTTACCCGATTGTCCGCTCAGCATCACATCAAACCCCGCTTGAAAATCCACCACATCAAAATGGTGCGTAATCACCGGCGAAATATCCAACCCCGATTGCAGCATCACGGTCATTTTGTACCACGTCTCGTACATTTCCCGCCCATAAATTCCCTTGATGGTCAGCATATTAAAGACGACGGTGTTCCAGTCGATCGCCATCTCCCGCTCGGGTATTCCCAGCATGGCGATCTTGCCTCCGTGGGCCATGTTGGCCAGCATATCCCGAAACGCGGCGGGGTTGCCCGACATCTCTAGCCCCACGTCAAAGCCTTCTTTCATGCCTAGCTGTTTTTGGGCGTCGGCCAGGGTTTGCGCGCGGACATCGACGGCCAGGTCGGCCCCCATGCGACGGGCCAGGTCCAGCCGATAGGGGTTAACATCGGTAATGACCACATACCGCGCCCCCGCGTGTTTGGCGATGGCGACCCCCATAATGCCGATCGGCCCCGCGCCCGTAATCAGCACATCCTCGCCCAAGAGGTCAAACGACAGCGCGGTGTGAACGGCATTGCCAAAGGGGTCAAAGATCGCCGCCGTACTGAGCGGTACGGCGGGGTCGTGGACCCACACGTTTGTCATCGGCAGCGAGATATAATCGGCAAAGGCCCCCGGCCGATTGACGCCGACCCCCTGGGTATCCTTACACAGGTGCCGCCGCCCGGCCAAGCAATTGCGGCAGCGGCCGCAAACGACGTGCCCTTCGCCGCTAACCAGGTCACCCACGTGAAAGTCGTGCACATTCGCGCCGACTTCCACGATCCGACCAACAAATTCGTGCCCGACTGCCATCGGGACGGGAATCGTTTTTTGGGCCCAGGCGTCCCATTTGTAAATGTGGATGTCGGTGCCACAGATGCCGGTTTGCAGCACTTGGATCAGGACATCGTTAATGCCGATCGTGGGCTGGGGAACATCCATGAGCCATAATCCGGGGGCGGCATGTTGTTTAACCAAGGCGCGCATGGTAACTGCTTTTTAAAGAAAGTTTTTGGAACAGGAAAAAATGCCCCGGCTAGTCTCGATGCGGTAAATGACCTAAAATGCCTTGACCGAGCGAATTATTATTGCAAAGGATAAAAAAGATGCAACACCGCGTGTTTCCAGTGTTTGGTGGATTTTTATTGGGGAATTTGTGTTGGTTGGCCACGATCTCCGCGCTCGCGGCGGATCCGGCCCCTCCCGCCACTGCGTCAGCTACGCCCAGTCCCTTGGAAAGTAATTTTCTTTCCAATGTGCGCCAACTGACCTTTGATAAGGATTTTACCAAGGCGGGGGAAGGGTACTTCTCTCCCGATGGCCAGGAGATCGTGTATCAAGCCGTTCCCCGGGATTACATCTTTTATCAAATATACCGTCAACCGCTGGTAGATGGGACGCCCCGGCGGGTTAGTCCGGGACGGGGGCGCACGACATGCAGTTATTTTAGTCGGGATGGCCGGGGATTGTTGTTTGCCAGCAGCCATTTGGATCCAGATTTATCCACCACCGAGGAATCCGCCCGCAAACAGGCGGCCGAAGATGCCAAAAGCGGCACGCGACGACGTTACCAGTGGGACTTTGACCCGCACATGGATATTTTTGCCGGCGATGCCGAGGGGAAAAATCTGAAGCAACTGACCACGGAAAAAGGGTACGACGCCGAGGGAGCCTATTCGCCGGATGGCAAGCTCATCGCGTTTTGCAGCGATCGCGACGGCGACCCGGATTTGTACATCATGAACGCCGACGGCACAAACGTGCGGCAACTGACCAATGAGCCAGGTTATGACGGCGGGCCGTTTATCTCTCCGGATGGCAAATGGGTGATCTATCGCAGCGACCGCAAGAAAGAGGGCTTTTTGCAAATCCACGCCATCGGCATCGACGGTGCGAATGATACCGCGCTCACCGACAACGTGGGCGTAAACTGGGCCCCTTACTGGCATCCCACCCAGCCGTACATTATTTGGACCGGCGCGGACCATACCGATCCGGCGGCCCGGCCGAATTATGATTTGTGGTTAATGAAATATGACCTGCGCGACGGGAAAATCAGTCCCGGTCCGATTACCCGGGTGACGGATCATCCCAGCGCCGATGTGCTGCCGGTCTTTTCGCCGGACGGGACCAAGCTGATGTGGACGAGCAACCGGACGGCGGATCGCCAAAGCCAGTTGTTCATTGCGAATTTTCAGTTGGGGGAGTAAAAGGGAATCCTATTTCTGGCACGACTGAAGTACTTCAAAATTTCAATTGCCGTTACATTTAGTTATGCCAATACCAAATGCTGAAAATGCGTTTGTTACGCGGGGAAAAATTATTGATTACCTTCTCAATTTTGAACATTCAGAAGGTGCCGCGAAGGCAGTTTGATTATATTCATTGGGGTACACAAGAGATAATTGGCAAGAATTGGCGATCGATCTCTTAGAGCTTTGCAAAAATAGCGAAACCTTCGATGTGGAAAACACGAAATTTGGTGTAAAATATAAAGTTGTGGGAGAAATTGCCAAAGAGGGATTTTATCCCGGTAAAGTGCTGACTGTGTGGATCGTAGAATCTGGTATGTTTCCCCGGCTCGTTACCGCAGTTCCTTATTCATGACCATGATTACAGAACATTCATTAGTCGCTTTAGATTGCGAAACGCCGAATGCGCGACTAAGTCGCGGCGATGTAGGAACTGTGGTGCATGTTTACGATTCGGGTCTAGCTTATGAAGTGGAGTTTGTGGATGGTGGTGGCAAAACCGTTGCGCTACTTACTTTGGAAGCGACCGCCGTGCGTAAAATACGAGCTGGTGAACTTTTGCACGCACGGCAAACAGGGTAGTTTTTCAAAGGAACTCTTTGAATCTTTCAATATACAAGTCAATTCCGAAGACGTTTTGAATTCTGCGCAATGGCGGACCGTGGGCAGTGTAAATCAACCTACGGCGTAAACCATCCTACTACTGACCCGCCGGTGGTGTTTTGGCCAGTTCTTTCTTGGCATGATCGCGCCAGCGTTTGGCCGCGGCCTGGCGGGTGGCGGCCGGGCTATCGGGAGAATAGCTAAACGTGGGAAACGACCCGGTCACCGGATCGGTAAATACGTCCCGCAAGGCGTGATAGGCCAGCACCCGCGTGTCCAGGCTTTCGCTTTCCAGGTCATCGAGCAATCCTGCGAGCGCGCCATTCAACAGATCGGCTTTGGTGTAGCCTTTCAGATGGCGGTAAAGCTTGGGTCCTTCGTTGCGGCGCAGTTGCTCAAAGGTTTCGCGAATTTTGGCCGCTGTTTCGGGACCGCGCGACAGGGCGGCCTGCAGGGCGGCGATCTCCCGCGACCAGACGGCCTTTTGGTCGGTATCGTTAAATGAGCCGATGAATAACTCAAAGTCGTCAATCAACGCCAAGCTGCGCGCGGCCAGGTAACGAATTTCCGCGCGGCGATGCGCGGCTAATTCGCGTAACACCAGCTTGACGGGCCGGTTGGGATCCAGCATTTGGCCAAAAGGCATGGTCGCCTGCTGCTCAAATCCGTTTAATTCGTTTCGTTCGATCCACTTTGGCAGGGGGGGCATGTTTCCGCTGGTCGCGGGAATGGCCGCGGGGGCCAGGGACAAATGAGCGGGGCTGGAAATGGACTGGGGGAGTTCATCCACGCCCGGGCCTTGCCACTGAAATTTTCCCTCGGCCCCATAAATGTCGATCGCCAGTTGCGGCGCGCTAGTCTCGGGGTCGGATCCGGAATCCAGATAACGCCGCACGCTAATTGCAACCTTGCTGACGGGGTCGTTTAGCACCAAGGTCCCGGCGCTCATTCCCGGCTCGATGCTTAGTCGGGTGTTTTGTTGACCATTATTACTGATCACTAACTGGCCAAACAATATGCGTATGCGGGTTGGTTGATCCTGGGGCACCGGTGGAAATTCCACGAGTGTCTCTCCCACCAGTACCAAGCTGATTCCCGATTTGAGCGTGATGGTTGGTCGATACGTATGCAAACTCAGGATACGGCTGCCATCCACAACGGGCTCCCCCGCTTGAATTCGTTGCCAACTGCTTTCAGTGTTGTTCCAGCGTAATACCGCTGGGCTAGAGTCCTGGGCCAGACGGCCTATCGCCACCCCTTCGGCGGCGCTGGCTGCGACCGCACTGGTTGCCGGTGCGTCGGTCCCCGGCGGGGGGGCTTGATCGACCACCGGGGCGTTGTTACCCGCCGCGGGTGTGCCGGGAGGCGTGGTTTCCGCGGGTAGCGGGGCAGGGGGGGCATTCGCATCCCCCACACTGTTGGGATCGACGGCCTTGGTCGCGTTATCCGGCGTGGCCGGAATATTGGCAACAGGGGGTAATGTTCCTTCGGGTAATAAGGCCTGCCCCGCGTTTGGTTGGACAAGCGGCGGGACAACCGTGGGATTTGGCGACGCGGCGGCATTGGGTAAGTTCACATCCGCTGCGGGATTGGCGTCTGTGGCCGGCGTCGAGATACTGGGAGGATTTTTACCGGCGGCCGTGACCCCCGGATCATTGGTGCCTGGGCTGGCGACATCGGCATCCGGAGCAGCGTTGGAGTTGGGCAAAGCATTTGCCGGAACAGCGGCGGCGTTACCTTGAGCGGGTAAAAGTGGATTTTGCGGAGCTGCCGCAGGTAAAGATTTGCCATCGGCGGGTTGCGCGGGAGCGGCATCGACCAGCCCCGTCATGGCTATCCACGGATGCTGCCGGTCAAATTCGCCATAGAGTCGGGCTATCCCTAACAAAGCCGCCCCCGCCACTAACAGCGTGGCCACTACCGGCCAAAATCGCCCTCGCTGGGGTTCGCGTAAATATTCGGGTACTGCGGGGCGTTCGCGGGGGGCCAAAGTGACAGGGTGGGGGGAGACTGCCGCGACCGCGGAAGAATGATCTTTGGGCGGGTGGCCATTGGGCCGATGATCGGTTTGGGCGTCCGCCCCTGCGCGAGCCAGGTACTCCGCGGCTAAACCGGGAATTTGGTACATTTTGCGACGCAAATTTGGATCAATTTCCGCCGGCTGGCTGGTTACCAGGGCCAACACCTGATGGCAGGCGGCCACTTCCGCCATGTGCACATCGGATTGCAGCAGCATTTTGTCAAATTCTTGGACGACATCGGCGGGCATCACATTATCCAGATACGAAGCCACGCTATTGGCGTCCCCGCCCATCCCCTTGCCATGCACCTTGGGTGTTCCCAATCGTAAATGCTGGGTCACCTCGCGAATATGCTGCATTAAATTGCGGGCAAATTCAGTCTCTTCGATTTTGTGCGCGATTTCTTCCCGTTGGGTGGGATCCTTCAGGGATTCATCCATATATGCCAGCAACGTGCGTAAAGTCAGACGCATAATGCACACCCATCAATATCAAAAGGAAGCCTGCATAGGAAATAAAATGGCAGGCAAGCTACAAGGCAGAGTATCCGCCATTATATAAGTGGGCTTTGGACGGCGATTCCGTGCAAAAAACTGCTACGAAATCAATTCTTAGTGAATTAAATAGGTCCGTTATGAGGTTGATAACAATTTTTAATGCTAGGCCGTGTTTTGTATTAGCGGCTGTGTGTTTTGCGGGTTTAAGTGGAGGAACGGCTTGCTCGACATGTCAGCTCAGGCGGGCCAAAACTCTGCCACGCTCCCAAATAGCCAGCAAAAAAAATTTGCAGGACCGCCCAGATCCAGGGTGCGGGAGAGGGTCTGTGTGTATGCGACCAGAGGGGACTGGCCAGCAAGGGGAAAAACTCTGTCGTGTCGGCCTGTTGTGGGCTGTGCTCTAAGAAGTGCTGATCAGTTGTTGCCGAGGGGGAAGAATCGTAAGTACGGGTCGGGGACTTAGCCGTGGCGGGGACAGCCGCTGTCAGCGGGGGTCGCAGGGGAACACGGTAAGGGATGACCGTGGATTGCAATAATTGCGGCGCAATCTTGTTATTTTCTGCTTGTAACGTTGGCACCGGTGATAAGGGGAGATTACTACACAACCAGAAGTACATTACCAGATTAAGTGCCATAATTTTCGCCAAACAGGCATGGACGAATGATCACGCCCAGTACCGTTTCTTTGGCTAACGCCAGATCTAGAACAGCGATGAGCTTATGCAGAGGGGATGCAAGCGCTGTGCCAGCGGGGATTGGCGATTTTTATACTAAAATTTCCGGCAAATTTGTGGCATGGATTAGTCGTCATGCCGTCTTTTTGCAACACAAGGGGGTGGCAAAAAGGCAACCATCTAAACAAGTGTTTCCCCCCCAGTTGGTGTTAGATGGTTTATTGCGGTCCACCGCCAGTGCGGTATGTCGTGGCGTGCAAAATCGTATGTTGCGGTTGCCCGCGCGGGCTAAGATCCTTTGTCTGCGATTTTTCATAAACAGCAATTTTTCCCGCAAAACACGGGGAATTTAATAAAGTCCAGGATTTTTATGCAATTTTATACGGGGATAAAAAAAGTCCTGGTTTTTATTTGCGATTGCCTGATTTTGGCCTAAGTTTTTGTAGCAATTCACTTGTCCCCACCAATGTGGGTTTGGGGATTCTACGCCGTTCAGCCCACATCTTTAGATCACCATATTTAGGTTCGAAAACTATGAGTGCAGCCCCTACGACGACGCCCCCCACGTTTCAACAATTATTGGCTAATGCCCAACTGCCGGCTTTGCCGCAAAGTGCGATTCGTTTGATGGAATTGTCGCGAGATCCGAATAAGGGTCCGGCGGATTTTGCGGTTCCGATTGAGGCGGACGCTGGATTGACTGGCCAAATCTTGAAGTTTGTCAACTCCGCCTATTTTGGTTTTTCGCGTGAAATTTCCAACATCAAGATGGCAATCACGCTGGTCGGTATTCGCACGATCAAGAATTTTGCCCTGTGGAGCGCGGTTTTTAGCCTGATGCCCAATCCCAAATGCGGGCCGTTTGACCTAAAGCGGTTGTGGCAGGATTCGTTGCGTCGGGCCTTATTTGCTCGGGCATTTGCCAAGCAAAAAGGGATGAAGGACGCGGAAGAGGTGTTTGCCGCGGCCTTGCTGCAAGATATGGCCGTGCCGCTCTTAGCAAAGGAAAAGTCCAAGGATTATCTGGAATTGTTAGAGACGCGGGCCGCCACCGGCAAGCGCCTGTCGGAATTGGAACAAGAGCGATTTGGCTTTCAGCATGCCGAAGTCGCGGGGGCGATGTCCCGCAGTTGGAAAATGCCCGAAAGCTTTGCCCTGATGCTGGATAATCACGTCGATTTGCAAAAGCTGATGACCGAGTCCCATCCCGATGTGGGCAGCATATCGGTCGCTTTGTCGGCATATTTGCCGTCGTGTAGCGATAATCAGTGGGGAGAGTGCGGGGTGTTTGATCAATTTTATCAACAGCTCAAGGATCCCCGCGGTCCCAGTGTGCCGGAATTCCTGGCCCTGGTGGACAAGGAATATACCGATTTCGCGCCCGTTCTGAAATTGCCCGCCCCCAGCAAGACATTGCTTGCCAGTTACGAAGAATCATTGACCGAAGCGGCGCTCTAGCCGCTGGTCGCGGCCAGACTCCCTCCCAAACACCAAAAGCGCCGTGATGCTAATCACGGCGTTTTTTTTGTTAAAAAAATGGCGTGGCTGATTTTTGGGTGCCGGAAAATACATTGGAATTTTTCCCTCCGGGCCTGTTGCCAGCAAAAAACCACAGGAACTTTTTTACCGCACCACTTTGGCTTTTCAACGTATTTTGAATTGGCAAGTCACAGGAATCGATTAAAATGTAGTTAGTGGCTGTCATTTCACATTTGTTTCCCAAGTTTCACCCTGTGTCGTAAATCGAAACTGTGTCGCAAATCGAAACATCCCGCCGCCGCATGATTCTTCGCGAAGTCGAGGGATACTTGGACTTGCTGCAGCTCTTTGGCGAGCAGTGGGTTCCCGTCCCCGCGCAACGGACCGCGCTGGCGGAGCGGGCCATAGGCACCCTGAATAAACTGAGCGAGGAAGAACGCCTCAGCCCCCCCGCCCAAAATTTGCTCGGACAGGCCTATCGCTCGCTGGAACGCTATGCCGAGGCGATTCCCCCCCTGCGGATAGCCGCCGACGCCGAACCAAAAAACATTCACATTTGGCTGGCATTGGGCTGGTGTTATAAACGAACATCCAGATTGGATCTGGCGATTGAGTCCTTGGAAGAAGCGCTCGAGGCCAAGCCCAACGTGGCGATCATTCATTATAATTTGGCCTGTTATTGGAGCCTGGCCCAGCATAAAGAGCACGCGTTAAAGTACCTGGCGAATGCTCTGCAGATCGACCCGGATTATCGCGACTTGGTGGCACAAGAGCGGGACTTTGACCCGCTGCGTAATGATCCTGACTTTCGGGCGTTGACCGCGGTGCTGGTGTAAAATAGCCGGTGTATCGCAAAAGATAATGGCTATTCTTCTCCAAAGGCAAAATTAACCGTCGCCATCTCCAGGTTTTCCGCCATCCAGTCCGCTAAATCGATTCCTCCGGCGGAATGCAACAGTTCCGGCAAGACATTTGTCGCCTGCAACCGCGTTCCCGTTGTTAGTTGCCTTAGCTCCCCGCGCTCCACGACAATCTCTCCCGCGTGAATCGTATACACCGGCACGCTAAACATCTCCTCGTAATTGTCGCTGGGGGCATAAATCGCCAGATCCGCCACGGCCCCCGGTCCCAGATGACCCCGGTCCGCCAGGCCGAGCAGGCGCGCGGGGGCAGCGCGCGTGAGAATGCAAATCTCCGCCAGTGAATATTCCCGTTCCAGTTTGGCCACGGTCGAACGTTCCCGCACCCGCCGGGGGAGGGTTTGCCACACTTCCCGCCGGTACGCGCTGTCCATGAGCAGTCGGATCAGCGTGGGATACCGCCAAAACACGGCTCCGTTGGGGTGATCGGTGGTCAAAGCCAATCGCCACGGGTCCGCGGCGGTCAAATACCACTCCAGCCCAATCGCGAACTGCCAGGCGTGGATCAGGCTGTGTTGCTTGTACTCGACCGGGATCACGCCGCATCCGCCGCAGCCCGCCAGATCATGGTTGAAGCGCCGTCCGCCGGTGATCCGGGCCAGATATTGCGCGGCCGCGCTGTCCCCCGTCATGCTGATGGTTGGGCCAAAGAGCGCCTGCCCCACGTCCACGCTTAATTCCGGGTGGCTGTTAAACCAGTCCACTAGCGGACCCACACCGCTGCCAAACGACCCTTCGTCCCCCACACCGCCGCTGTAACTGTGAAACTGGATATGCGTCAGATGCGCGGGGAGACCCGCCAGCGTCCGCATTGTTTCCAGCGTTGTGCGATAATTTCCCGCATGGCCCAGATTGTTGCAATGGATATGGGCGGGATGGGGCAATTTGAGTTCGACGGCCAATTCGGCGATTTCCCGCAGGATACGCCGGGGCGTGAGGGGTAAATCCGGCAATTCCTGATCGAGATCGGCAAAATCGCCACTGCGGCCCTGTTTCCAGCTCTCCACACCGCCGGGATTTACCACCTTGAGCGCATAGCCACGGGCCACGTTCAATAGCCAAGCCAAATAGCCTAAGGAGTCCTCCCGACGGTTTGACGCTAGTAACTCTAGCAACCGCCGGTCATTTCCCACCAGTAGATAGCAGCCAGTATCCAGATTGGGGATTTCGTCTAGGTCGCGATGGGCCAAACGGGCCAAAAGCGGCGCGACCGCCGCATCAAAGACTGTCGTATAGCCCAATCCGCAGTAGCGGTATCCCGTGGCCAGCGTGGTGGGGACAATGCCGAGCGAACCGGGAGGAAGAAATTCGCTATTCTGGGAGATCGCGGCTTCGTAATGTTTACCGGTGCGCCGCGCTTCGGGCAGCATGGCCCGGCCGGTGTTGACCTTGCCGCCGGCCACGTGGGAATGCATGTCGATTCCGCCGGGAAAGACCACATAACCGGTCGCGTCGAGTGTGCGGTAGGGAACTTCTGGCGGCGCGGATTTGGTTGTGCCAAATGTTGCTGAATCTGTTTTTGCAACTTGGGGCGCGGCCACAATTCGCCCATCCCGGATCCATAATTCGCGCACCTCCCCCGCGATGCCATTTGCCGGATCGTAAACCTTGCCACCGACAATGTTCCACAGTTCCGTCATGGGCGTGAATGAGTGTTGAAAGTTAATACCGCAACGCGGTTGCGTAACTCAGCCCAGGGTTGCCGCGCAGCGAGTACCCTGGAAATACTTCAAAAACTGCTAACTCTGTTTTTTCGCGGATCAATGACCGGCCGTGTGTTTTTCGACCAGTTCCAACAGTAATTTCAGCACGTCTGTCAGGGGGGGCAAGGAGGTCTCTTTTGCGCCGTCCATATAAAACGGCACACCATCCGCCTCCACCATTGTTCCCCGTTCCGCATTTAACACATCGCGGGTCTGTATTGAAAAATCCCCATGCCGGTCGGGCCACTGATCCACATCTTGATAATTGTTCCAGAGATGCACCAGGGTGTATTTTCGTCCCGGATCGAGCCAATCCCACGGGATATCATCGGCCACGACCAGCGCCACATCCGTCATGCCCCGGGACATCACCGTGGCGGCATCGGTCACGCCGGGAAAGAACTCCGTATTGCCGCGTAAATAGCTAATCGCCGCCGGATAGCCGCTGCGCGCGGTCAGGACATACGCCGCGCCTGTGGTGTTATAGCCGCTTGTCAGGGGATACACGGCACAACGGCCAGTCTTTCCACGGGCGAGGGCCAGTACTTCGATCTGTTCGCAGATAGCCGCGCAGCGAACCGAATCGTGATAAATATCCCTGGGGAACAGTATTTCCAGTTCATACGGAGAATACTCAATCACCGGATACGCGGCTTCCTCCCAGGCGCGCAGGAATTCAGCGCTGACCAGCGCGTGGGCGGCGGGGTGGTTATTTTCCAATGACTCGGCCCGGCGTTGCAGATAGGCGGCATACTCTGCCGAGCCGGACTGCGTATAAACCAGCAGTTCATCCAGGACCAATTGCAAATGTTCCGCCGGAATCACCGTATGATGAATCGCTTTTCGCAGGTCGGTCGACATGAGCGAATCCGACGCGGCAAAATTGACGGCTGGCGAAGTCAATTGCCAAAAGTGGTTGCCCGTCCCTTGCTGGGCGGCGTCGTACAAATGCGGCGGACACGCCAGACCAATCATCAATCGCAAATCGCAACGGTGTGTGACTTCCGCCGCCGTGGTGCGCATTTCACCCACGGTCATGAGTGGCGTGCCCCTGCTGGGGATCAGCGCCCCCGCCGGCACGTCCAGCAGCCCCCGGCACCGTTCCGCCAGCTTGACCGCCAGTTGTTGGGCCTCGCACGTGGCGGATGACAGCCCATAGATCAGGGGGTAATGGGCACGAGATAACAGCGCGGCGATTTCGGCGCAGGTGGCTTGCCATGCGGCGGGATGGGGTGCGTCATTCATTGGCAAATCGTGTCACAAAGCCCCGTTATCGCCGTCGATGCTCGTACGTGGCTAAAAGTCCCAGGGCAATGACAAAAAACGTAAAAAAGTAGATCCCCTGGGCGACCGTACTGTCAAACAGCCACCGCGCCAGCACAAAACTAACAACCAAGATAAGCGACAGCGCAAAATACCCATACAAGGAGATTTGTCCATGTTTGAGCGAAAAGAGCCGCCAACTGGTCCGTTCCTGGTGATCGGCCAATTTCTCGCGAAAGATTTTTTGAGCGGCGTTCCGCATGGCCTCGGCCCGTTCAAATTCTCCCTGCAGTTCCGCGCGGGTTTTTTCGGGGGGAGGTAACAATCCAAATTCGGCTGACTCTGGATCGCTGGCTGTAGGTTGATAGTAAACCTCTTGGCTGCTGGGGATCACCGCTGCGCGCTGGCCAGGAAAATCCTCTTCGTCCGCTTCCTCGGCAAATTGGCCGCGCACCCCCGGAGCCAGCACCACCCGCGGTTGCGCAAGCGTGTTGCGAAAGATCGGCGGGATCGGCGGTTCGGGACCAAAGTGAGTTTCGCCAGCGGAGCCTTGTTCCGGAGACACGACCACCGGAGGGGGAATGACGGCCCAATCGGCCAGGGGAGGGCCCTCCACCTGGGGAAGGGGGATTGTTTTCCCAGGGTCGGTACTTTCGCCGGTGCGCGCGGCGGGGCCATCCTCTTTTGAGGGAGGGATGGAAATCGGCGGCGGTTCTGGCGTTTTGCGAAAAATAAATATGTCCCCGACGATAACCCCCGCGGCCAACCATTGTCATTCATGCATGCGCGTGCTCAGCCCGGCAGCTTGCCGCTGACCTTGGCTGCCGGCACGTCCCTGTCCTTTATCTTAGCAAACTCGTCCCGGATTTTCCCACACGGCGCTTGGCGGGAAATATAAAAAAATGACACTTCTCCCCGCTCTCCGAGGACTTTTTCGATGCGCCGCGAACTTTAAATCCTGTAAAAATCGTAACTCGCGTCTAGCCGCGCGGCGGGATTCGCGTTTTCCCCTTGTCCAGCGGCGGCATTTTCCGCAAACTAAAGCCTAGAAGAGCAGTTCCCGTATCGTACAAGGCACCGACATTGATGAAGCCCACTCCCTCGCCCGCCGAGCCTCTCCGCACCGACTTTATCCGCGATATCATCAACGAACATAACGCCAGCGGGCGGTTTGGCGGACGCGTCCATACCCGCTTTCCCCCGGAACCAAACGGTTACCTGCACATCGGCCACGCCAAGAGCATCTGCCTCAACTTTGGTATTGCCCGCGATTACGGTGGCAAATGCAATCTGCGGTTTGACGATACCAATCCCACCAAAGAGGACGAGGAATACGTCAACTCCATTATGGAGGACGTCCGCTGGCTGGGATTCGAGTGGGACGGCCTGTATTACGCCTCAAATTACTTTGACCAGCTCTACGATTGGGCCGTGCAACTGATCAACGCCGGCAAAGCCTACGTGTGCGACCTGACCCCCGACCAAATGCGCGAATACCGCGGCACATTAACCGCGCCGGGCCGGCCCAGCCCTTTTCGCGAGCGGACAGTCGCCGAAAATCTGGACCTTTTTGCCCGGATGAAGGCTGGCGAGTTTCCCGACGGCGCGCGTACCCTTCGGGCCAAGATCGACATGGCATCCCCTAATGTCAATCTGCGCGATCCGGTGTTGTACCGCATTTTGCACGCCACCCACCACAACACCGGCGACAAGTGGTGCATCTATCCCATGTACGACTACGCCCACGGGCAAAGCGACAGCATCGAGGGGATCACGCATTCCATCTGCACGCTGGAATTTGAAAACCACCGCCCCTTGTACGATTGGTGCCTGCGGGAGTTGGGGATTCATGCCCCGCAACAGATCGAATTTGCCCGCCTGAACCTGACCTATACCGTCATGAGCAAGCGCCGGCTGCTGGAACTGGTTAAGGGAGGGCATGTATCCGGCTGGGATGATCCCCGCATGCCCACGATCAGCGGCATCCGCCGCCGGGGCTACACGCCGGAGGCGATCCGCAACTTTTGCGACCGCATCGGCGTGGCCAAGACCGACAGCACGATCGACCTGAGCCTGCTGGAATTTTGCGTCCGCGAGGACCTGAATAAACGCGCCCCGCGGATGATGGGCGTGCTCTATCCGCTCAAGGTCATCATCGACAATTATCCCGAAGGCCAGGTCGAACAGCTCGATTTTATCAACAATCCCGAGGACCCCAGCGCCGGCACGCGACAGGTGCCATTCAGCCGCGAGATTTACATCGACCGGGACGACTTTCGCGAGGACCCCCCTAAGAAATATTACCGCCTGGCACCGGGGCAAGAAGTCCGCCTGCGTTGGGCGTACGTCATTCGCTGCGTCAGCGTCGAAAAAGACCCCGCGACCGGCCAGGTGACCGCCGTCCATTGCACGTACGACCCGGCGACCAAAGGGGGGAACACGCCCGACGGCCGCAAGGTTCAGGGGACGATCCACTGGGTGAGCGCGGCGCACGCGTTAACGGCAGAGGTCCGCCTGTACGACAATTTATTTAAGACGCTGGACCCCGGCGACGTGCCGGAGGGGGTCGATTACAAGACTAACCTCAACCCCGATTCGCTGGTGGTGCTCTCCGACTGCAAAGTCGAGCCGAACCTGGCCACCGCGGGTCCGGGGGACAAATTTCAGTTTGAGCGGATGGGGTACTTTTGCGTGGATAAGGAGAGCGCGGCGGGCAAGCTGGTCTTTAACCGCACAGTGGGGTTAAAGGATACGTGGGCGAAGATAGCGGGGGGGAAGAAATAAGGAGGAAGGTAATCAAAATCCCAAAATTAATTTAACCTATAAGTTACAGGTGTTCAATAAAATTCTGCGAATTTAATACCAAGTTAAAAGAAATAGCGCGGGCCAATTCGTATATCCGATTGCTCGTAAGTTTGCTATGGGACCAAATCGTGGCATAGGCGCAAGGTTGATTGTCAGCATCAACACCATTCCAAATCCCATACATTAAGCCTTCATCGTGATGATATAAAGTAAAAACCGAAACAAAGGAGTCTACGGAAGAACTTGCTTCCCTATTAACTTTTCTAGCATTTACACAAAAAACATTGCCAATTAGCTCAGCTCGCCTTATTGCAAACGTATCCCTATAGACATTGATAATTTGGCCTTTAAACCTAATTTTTGCATTATCATCCACAAATGTGTCCACTTGCGATAGCTTTTTGGGAATATTTAATTTGATTCGCTCCTCTTTCCAGTTAACAGTACTGTTGCTTACATCACGCTTAAAATCGAGATAATATCCATAATTCATGGATTGGTACCACTTAACATTCGTTGGGCTAATTTGTGTAAATGAAGGATTACCTGCGTCATTTTCGCGGTCAGAAAGAGTATTTTCGTCCATTTCAATTTCAGTGGTAGGACAATTGGTAATTTTGCGCACGTGACAAATCTGATCTTTAATGTCTTTTAGCATACGGTCATAAGTTGAGTTCAGAAAGGAACGGACACTACATTTCATATATGCGGATATGCCAATTCCAGGCAAAACTTTACGACTTATTGGTGCAAAGTATAATGCACCTTGCTGGCGATATCGCACTAAATCACCGCAAATTGCAGGAATTATTGCATAATCCGCAGCATGAGCGCGAACATTGGCAATTAATGATTCTAGAGAATCAACAATAATTCTACTTCCATTGTTAGAATAATCAGGAAGTGGCAGTAATTTCATGAATGGTTGACTATCACGATCCATGACACAAAATCTCCGAGTTGCAAGCGTAGTAAAATTAAGCGCACCATTCTGAATACATGAATCTAGATAACTTTCACTATGTGATATGAGCAGCATCGGGATATTTGTTGCTAACTCATGTCTACTAATACTTGGAAAATTGGCTTCACGTTCTTCATGAGACCAACAAATAGCAATGCCGATTTCGTCATTGTGAATTTGGCGTATAATATCATAAAAATCCAATTGCTGTCGACACTGGATGTTGACAGCTATGTCAGGAGAAGTATTGTCAATAATTTTACGTATTGCTGGCGAAAGAATATCCAAGGTCAGCAAACTCTGAGAAAGATATAAATTAACAATATGCGTAATCGCCGGTGTCTCAACTAATTGCTTAATTTTATTAAATAGTTTTTTACCGTTGATCGTTAACCTGTATTTCCCATTTGAATACTCCTCTATAAGGGGACCAAGAGATTTTTCAAGTGCGGATATGGATTCGCGTAATGGATTTGCACTACTAGAATAGCCAAAGTTTGTTGCTGCTGAACGCATACTGGCACCATTTTCTATAAGCTGGGCAAGCTTGTAAAAACGTGCAAAGTGATCGACGGGACTAACTGTTGATGAACGACCCATGATTTGACCAAATTAGAGTTTACGCGTATCTAGAAAAATTAAAAATGAATGGAAACCTCATTTAATCCTAATAGAAGTGCGTTAGCATCCTTCAAATAGAGGAAACGACCGCTTGCTGTACTTTATCGCGCGGTTGGTTTCCTTGCAAGCCCAACTAATGGAGTGAGTCCCATGCCTGCTAAAAAAAAATGGACAGTATCCGATTTTTCAGCGTTAATGGCGATCCTTGCGGTTTTTGGGGGGTTCGTTTGGTGGCTTTACACGGAGTTATATGTTCGCACTGACTTGGTACTGATCTGCATGGAAACGGAAGATGGGTACCCACTCACCTCGGGCTTTTTGCACCACGAATCAGGTAAAAAATATACAGCTGACTCTCGTGGGGAGATCTGGGTGGATCGAAAGTTTATGGGCGATCCGGCCTGGTTTAGCATCGAAAGTCGCCGAATTGCTAACATTACGGAGCTCAAAACGGGTAGGATTGTTGTACCGATTTCGGTTGTGGAGAAGAATATATCCAGGCAGTCAACTTTTCCGTTGAATTTACAAGTTGAGCCATTCAAATCGATGCAGCCGCTTGATAACCGTCCAAGTACAGTTGAGGCGAAAGTGTCAAGCTAAAACAGATACCATCGGCGTCTTTGTGCGGTGGGTTGCTAGCACCTATCATCCCAGCAACCAAAAGCCAAATACCACGCTCCGCTCCGCGTCGTCGCTAACCGTTTTCCCCGCGTCCCGCGCCTCTCACCCCGCCCCCCGCATCCCTCGTCTCCCCACCCACCAGACCACCGATGCCATCGACGGCTTTGTGTGCGGGGTGACCATGCCTGCTACATTGCCACGGCATGGGGACCATGTCTGCTACATTGCCCCGGCAGGGTGACCATGCCTGCTACATAGCCACGGGCATGGGGACCATGCCTGCTACATTACACATACAGATATCGTTCCACGCCGTGGTCCACGTAGACCACGCCGCTGCCGGCCACGTCAAAGCTGTTATTCAACCGCCGGACGGTGTCGTTACCCGGACCCTGCGACTCGCGGATGACGGTGTTGTCCGCTTCCACCTCCACCAGCACGCTCACCAGGTTGCTGGCCAGGGTGACATTGTCGTTGCCGGGACCCATGAACAGGGCAAAGCTGGTGATGACATTGGCCGCGATCTCGGCGGTATCGTTGCCAAAGCCAAGGTCGATTTGCAAGAGATAGACGCTGCTGCCGGCGTTGCGCAGGACGGTGGCCCCGTTTTCCACGGCGTAATACTTGCCCACTAGCAGGTTGTCATCCCCCAGGCCGGTGTACAGGTACATAAACGGCGTCAGGTTGGCATCTCCCACCGAGCGGGAAAACAGCAGTGTGTCATTGCCGTCGCCGCTATCGGCATACAGGTTGCCGTCGTACTTATTCACGTCCAGCGCGATAAAGTCGATTCCCCCCCGCCCATAAAAGTACGCGTCCTGTGCGGTCCGATTTCCATAATAGCTGAGCAGATCGTTCCCTTCGCCGGCGTCCGCGGTAAAGAGCGCGACGGAGGTCAAATACCCGATGCTGATGTTGTCATCCCCCGCGCCAGCATTCAGGTTAAACAACCCCGCGAAGTTGTTATAAACCGTGATTGTGTCCCGTCCCTCGCCGCCGGTGATCGTCTGTGCGGCATTGCCGTAAGTCCGCCCGACAAAGAGCGTGTCGTCGCCATTGCCGCCATGCAACGCCAACGCGTTGGTCAGCGTCGTGTCCACTGCGTTGGGGTCCGGCGCGCCGCCGATCGCCACATACATCCCCACGGACAGGTTGTCATTGCCTTCTCCGCCGTTGATAGTCCAGCTGTGGGCGGAGGTCAGATTTTTGAGCGTAAGTTCGTCATTGCCGCCGCGCAGATCAATGACGATGGGGCCAGTGATGTTAAAAGTGGCCTGGGGGGTGCCGTTGATCGTGGTGGCCTGGCCGGTGGCGGCGTCGACCCGCCCTTCCACGACAATATCCCCCGGCTGCGTCCCGGCAAAAATGGCGATATTGTTGGCCAGATCATCCCCGGTGATCGTCAGCGTCCCCAATGACAGCGAAAGAGTGACATTTCCGGCCAGGACCGTCCGTTCTTCAAGTGTTTCAAAATTGCGATATCCCGACTTCCGTGATTGGGTGAATTGTCGGCCATGACGCTTTGCGGGTTTCCGCAGCCAATTATAAAAAAACATAAATCACCCCTGCTGTTGTAAATGCTGTGATGTCAATTCCACGAAGTCAGACATTCAGGCCATACGCCAGTCACCGCGAAGCAAATCGTTACCAGCAGGGGAGATACGCTTTTTGCTAGGAACTGTCCAGAGCATAGCAAAAAGACCAACCTCAACCGCGATTATTCCGAAATGCCACCACTGAGAACGGAATTCCCGCGATCTTCCGCCAAACAAACCTACCTTATTAGCAAAACTACTGTCAAAAATCGTGCTTGCTAATTCCGGAGTGTTACACATTCCAGAGATAGATGCTTAATGCGAATTAGCCTACATGCGGGAGTGGAAAACTTTCGATTTGGCCCAAGAGGCAAGTTCACCAAGAAAATGCGGCATTAGCAAAGCGTTTACTGGAAACAGAGAATAGATACCCAGGTGAAATTAATTTACCAAGCTAGCAAAAACCCGCAAGTCTTTGGTTTATCACGAATTACAAAATATTTATATCCTTCGAGGGTAAATCCAGTAAATCGCGGCGAAAATGCCCAAAATACGCATTTTTACAAATTGTCTAAATGAAAAGTTGTATGCCGCGTAGCAGTATCGCCAGAATTCTGAAGTCTGCCACGGCACCTGGAAGGTGCCTGCAACGTAGTAGGCAGCGTCCCGCTGCCGTGAAACAAGTATGCTGTGCTTACACAGGAAATGACAAAGAATTTGGGAAATGCCACGGCACCTGGAAGGTGCCTGCAACGTAGTAGGCAGCGTCCCGCTGCCGTGAAACAAGTATGTTGTGCTTACACAGGAAATGACAAAGAATTTGGGAAATGCAACGGCACCTGGAAGGTGCCTGCAACGTGGGAACTTTTGCAAGTTCCGCTACGCCCTACGCCGTGCTGCGCGGCTTTTCCGCCAGTAAATGCACGATCGGCCAGACCCAGGTGATTTTGTCGTGGGCGGTTGTGATCTGAAAAGCCTGGCGAACCTCGGGCGGAGCCGTTTCTAACAGCACGCGCACGGCCTGGCGGTTCTCCGGCGTGGTATTGGCCGTGGAAAAGTACCATTCCAGATCGGGCTGCACTTTGGAGTGGAGCTCGAGATAGGTAACAGTCAGGCCCGCATGCCCACACAGGAGCCGCCAGGTGTTAGGGCTAAGGAACCGCTGATGGCTGGGGTCACGGCGTTTTTCGATGGCATGTAGCCAAGCCTCCGCCGTGGGTTGCTGATCCGGCACGGTGCCGTCGATCAGGGCCAGGTAGCCCCCCGGGACTAAGACGCGGGCGACTTCGCGGAGAAAGCGTTGGGGCTCGCTAAAGTGGTGGGCCGCCACGCGGCAAGTCACCAGTTCAAAGCTGGCGGCGGGGTAGGGGAGTTCTTCCGCCGCGTGCAAGGCGAGTGTGACGGTCAGACCACGCGCGGCCGCGGCTTGGCGGCATTGTTCGAGCATGCCGGGGGCCAAGTCGGCCAGCGTCACCCGCCAACCCTGTTCCGCCAGAAATAAGCCGGTATGGCCCGCCCCGGCGGCAATATCCAAGGCCCGCCGATTAGGCTGACGGTCCAAAACTGGCGGCAGATGCGCAAGCAGGCTGGCCACATCGGTCGTATCCGCCAAGATGTGACGCGAGCCATAGTTGGCGCTTTGACGGTCAAATTGTTGCTGCGCGGCAAGCTGGGCGGGATCGAGCGGCATGGCTGTGGAGTTTGGAGGCTGGAGTTTGGTTTATAGTAATTTCTATGTGGCATTGCCAGATGGAGATTTTATAGCAAACATAATAAACGCGTGATTTCAATAGAACGCCCTGCAAAAAACAATACTCGTCAATTTTAACAGAGTTTACATTCCCATGCACATTTCCCTGGGCTGCGACCACGCCGGATTTGAATACAAAGAAGCGATCAAGGCGTACCTGCAACAAGCGGGACACACCGTGACCGATTTTGGCACGCACTCCACCGAATCCGTGGATTACCCGGATTTTATCTTTCCCGCGGCCCGGGCGGTGGCGGCGGGTCAGGCCGACCGGGCGATTGTGCTGGGGGGATCGGGGAATGGCGAGGGAATGGCGGCCAACCGTGTGCGCGGGGTACGCTGCGCGCTCTGCTGGAGCGAGCAAACCGCGACCTGGGCCCGCCAACATAACAACGCCAACGCGCTGGCCCTGGGTGCGCGCACGATCGATCTGGACCTGGCCCTGCGGCTAGTCAAAATCTGGCTAGAGACGCCGTTCGAAGGGGGCCGTCACGTCCGACGCATTGAGAAGCTGGATGAGTAGATCCCGTCCGCCGGACGGGACTGGGAGACGAGAGACGAGAGACGGGAGATGAGAGACGGGGGTTAGGGGTCAGGGAACGGGGGTCGGGTAACAGGGGGTGGCGGGGGGCGAGCCTCAGCGAGCGACCCGTGGTGAAGTTGAGATTTCAGAGTGAAGAAGGCGAATCGCTGATTTTTTGGTATTCAATTCTTCATTCTTGACTCATCATTCTTGTATTTAATTGGGGGTCGAGGATCAGGTAGCCCCAGAAGGGGAAGGAGCAGGGACGAAGTGCAGGGGAACGGAGGGGCAGGGGAGCGGAGGTGGTTAGCCGCGACGCGCAGCGCGCTGCTGGGGGAGACGCTCACACAAAGCCGCCGATGGCATCGGCGGTGGAGCAAGCGGGAGTAACCAAATGGCCGCTTCCGCTGTATTTCTCACTATCCACTATCCACTATCCACTATCCACTATCCACTATCCACTAACCACCGCCCTCTACCTTCCGCCCAATACTTTCCGCCGCAATCGCCAGGCGATCGTCCCCGCGCCCGCCAAGCCCAGCAGCACCCAGGTGCTCGGTTCTGGAATGGGGCGAAAGTTGTTATACACATGGTCGGCGACATCGTTCCCCAGGCTGATGCCATCGATCGCGTCAAACGACCAGTGAATCCCCAGATAAATCCGGCTATAGGCGTTTTCATATTCCGCCTGTGAAAACGATGTGTAGTTGCGGGTGTGAAGGCCGGATGGCATTGACTCCGCGGAGTACAGCGTGTAATTCATCGTGTCCGTGCCATAAAACTGCCGCAGCACTTCATACGTGGCGGCCCCCATGGTGGCATGACCCGACACATACGCCGGGAACGGGGGGGTAAAGTTGGCCGCCTGGTTGTTCATGGGATCCGTCGAGCCGGGGGCGCCCAGCGGGACCCAGTTGGGATCCCCCGCGGTGTTCGGGTTGCCGTCGTTATCTCCTTCCCGAATGCCCGTGATCGGCCGCCAAAAATCATCCACAAACTTCACATCCCAGGCGGCAATGGCGGCATCCGCCATTGCCACGCTGGCCAGGGCAAAGAGCCGCGCGTTCTGGCCCAGGGTGTTGTTTTGTTGCGTGGCAATGTCATCCAGGTTGGCATTGTACAGGACTGGCGGCGGGCCCATGCCTTGGCGGTCATAACCCCAGAAGATGCCGATATCGGTTTCGTCGGCGGTGCGGGTGCTGCCGGTGGCGGCCCCTTTGGCTTTAACTTCGTTGTAAGAGTCGGTGTAAGCCTGGCTATTGAGCGGCGGCACGCCTGGCACCGTAAACTGTGTACTGCTATTCAGGGTAAACGTCTTGACCGCGCCCCAGCCGGGTCCCCAGGCTTCTTGCGTGCCGGGACGGGTGGGATCCGACGACCAGCGGCCCGGTAGGTTGGTTGGCGTATAAGGCACATTCACACTGGCGCCATCATTGGTCCGCCAGTTGATGTAACTTTGGGCCACTTGTGCTCCGAACGCCGTCCCCGCCGCGACAGCCGCGGGACTATTGTTGGCGTTGATGGTCGCCATGCGGGTGTTGTAATCGGCGGTGATCAGCGCCGCCTGATCGGGGTAACAATCCAAAAGAGCCACCCGCGCGGCCTCTGCCAGCGCCGCATCCTGTGACGCTCCGCCAGGGGCGGAACCTTGGTACAGATACTGGCTATGCGTGGGCGTAAAAGCCTGGTTAATGTCATACAGCGAGCCATTCAAAATCGCCATACTGCGGGTGGACCAGCCAGGATTGGCCTGGGTGGAGTTCCCCTGAACAACCGCGCGATACGTGCTGTTCCACTGCAAAATCGGATCAACCGCAAATGCGGTATTTGCCATCAGGCCCAAGAGGGTCCCCCAGACCAATACAAAACGACAGTTCATCAGAGAAGTTCCTTAATCATCAGTAAACAGGCAGAACAATCTTGGTAAGCTTCTTCAGTACCCATCCTAGTCATACCAAAAATGGCACTCTAAGGAATGGAAATTCTTTCCGGACGGGGAATTCCGTATGGCAGAACAGGTGCGGGTCCACGGTTTTTGCCGTTCTCATCGTGGGCTTGCGCCTGCCCGCTAGTCCGAAAACGAATCATTGACAGTGCACTCGTCATTTTGATTAAAAACTGGCTATTTGTAAAGGATTTTGTGCTAAAACAATTAGGTGTCCGTGGGGATTATGCCTGTTTTTTGGTTTGTAACAATGGTGTGGTGGGGATTTCTCCATCCCTGCCCCCCAAGGGTGGCTCCCCCCGCGGGCATCCTTTATAATGATGAGTTTTGTGCCGCTCCCCCCTTGCATGGCGATATCGCATGTCCGACCTTGCCCAAATCCAGGATTTGATGCGGCAGTACTTTGGCTATGGGGAATTTCGCCCGGGTCAGCGGGAAGTGTTTGAATGTCTGCTAGCGGGCAAATCCGCCGCGGCGGTCTTTCCCACGGGGGGTGGCAAGTCCCTCTGTTACCAATTACCCGCGCTCACTTTTCCCGGATTGACGCTGGTGGTCTCGCCGCTGATCGCGCTCATGAAGGACCAGATCGACGCCCTGCGCAAGCGGCGCATTCCCGCGCGGCGGCTGGATTCCACGCTGAACCTGGCCGAATACCGCGATGCGATGTCCATGCTGCGCTCCGGCGAACTAAAAATGCTATATGTCGCGCCCGAGCGGTTGCTGAATGAACGCTTTTGCGAGACGCTGTTGCAGGCCAAGATTTCGCTCTTTGCCGTCGATGAAGCGCATTGTATCTCGGAATGGGGACATAACTTTCGTCCCGATTATTTGCGCTTGGCCAGCTTTGCCAAAGCCTGCCGGGCGGAGCGGGTGCTCGCGCTGACCGCCACGGCGACCGCGCCGGTGCTGGCGGATATTTGCAAAAATTTTGAAATCGCCGCCGACTGCGCGATTCGCACCGGGTTTTATCGGCCTAATCTGACATTACTAGCCACGGAGATTGATCGCGAAGCGCGTGAGCGCGATCTGATCGCGCGGTTGCGTGACCGCCCCGCGGGGCCGACCATTATTTATGTTACGTTGCAGCGCACCGCCGAGGAACTAGCAGAAAAGCTGACCGCGGCGGGGCTTTCCGCCCAGGCCTATCATGCCGGGCTAGAGGATGGGGACCGGGCGCGGATTCAGGATTGGTTTATCCGCGGCACGCATGAAATTGTCGTCGCCACGATCGCCTTTGGCATGGGGATCGACAAGGCCGATATCCGGTATGTGTACCATTATAATCCGCCCAAGAGCCTGGAAAATTACGCGCAAGAAATTGGCCGCGCGGGGCGGGATGGCCAGTCGGCAATTTGCGAATTTTTGTTCGTGCGATCGGACTTGTTTGTGCTGGAAAACTTTGTCTATGGCGACACACCCACGGCGGCGAATGTGCGGGGTTTTGTGGATGAATTGTGGAAGCACGGCGGCGAATTTAGCGTGAGCCAGTATGATTTATCCAGTAAATTCAATATCCGCATCAATGTGGTGCGGACGTTGTTGACGTACTTGGAATTGGCGGGGCATTTGTCCGGCGGCACGCCGTATTACGATAGCTACCAAATCAAGCCGCGCGTCCCCTCGGGCAAAATTCTGGCCAACTTTGATGGCGAGCGACGCGAGTTTTTGACCAAGCTGTTTGGGCAATTTGTTAAAAAGAAAATCTGGCTCCAACTGGATCTGGAA
This sequence comes from Pirellulales bacterium, assembly GCA_033762255.1. Classification (NCBI taxonomy): domain Bacteria; kingdom Pseudomonadati; phylum Planctomycetota; class Planctomycetia; order Pirellulales; species Pirellulales bacterium. Next base: position 139,290 of record JANRLT010000014.1, read on the forward strand.
CAGGCCTGCAAAAATCTGCGGCAATCCCGCGAGCGGATCATCCGCGCGCTCGATTATTTGGCTGAACAGCAATATCTAGAGCTCAAGACCGCGGGGTTGCGGCACCGGTACAAGACCGTCGGCCCGCGGCCCGACCTGGCTAAATTGGCCAATACACTGTACAAACGACTCAAGGATCGCGAAACCCGCGAATTGGAACGCCTGCAGGGCGTGGTCGATTGGGTGGAGCATCGCGGCTGCCAGGTGCGGGCTTTGGGGACGCACTTTGCCGAGACCGAGACCGTCGACTGTGGGCATTGCACGTGGTGCCTGGATCGGGAACGCCCCCGGGCTGCAAATACCCTGGCGGCCCCGCAAATTGCGGATCAACTATGGCGGCAGGCGCTGGCCGCGCGGCGCGCGGGAGGTACCGCCCTGGCCGATCCGCACACGTTCGCCTGCTTTCTGTGTGGACTCCCCGCGCCACTCTTTACCAGGCAAAAATTGACCACCCAGCCTGGCTATGGACTGTTGGCGGAGGTTCCCTTTGCCACTGTTCTGGAAAAAGTGCAAGCGGTGGGAGCCGCGTAGCAGTCTGTTGAAATTCAAACCACAGGCACGGAACCTGGACTTTTTTGGTTCGCCAAAAAATGGAGCATTTTGTTCCAGCAATGACTTTTCAACAGGCCGTTAGAGTTATGTTATACTAATCACAAGTAATTGTAGCGCAGGTTTTACCCAGTTTACAAGGGATCCCGTAACTCCGTTGGAGTAGGAGTTCTTTGGTTTTGCCATTTTTCCCAGGGTTGTTCGCTGCGCTCCAACCCGTGGGCTATGATCCCCAGTATTACCATTCAACAGGGCGCGTTGCGGTAGAGGAGTACCGCAACGCGGTTACGAAACTCAGCCCTAGGTTGCCGCGAAGCGGCTACCTAGGGAATACGGCAAGCCAATAATTACTACCGCAACGCGGTTGCGTCATGCGGAAATAACTCATGAATGCTGGGTGCCTTCCCAAATTGCTAGCCGCGCTACGTTTAACTAGAAGGCGAATTATATATTTTTATATGAAGAATTTGTGAACACTAATCTTCGCTTATCAACACTAATCCAGAATGCCATTTTGCCACCGCAATCAACCTCAACGGTCTGTTAGCTGGGAAATCCTGTCTGGATTAGTGAAGATCAGTGCGGATTAGTGGTTCAATTGCTTTTTTCAGTTAAACCCAGATCAGTCTGCGCGCGGGGAGCAATCTCTCGAATTTGCGGGCAATTTTTGGCGCGCTTTTCCTGGGCAATTTCCGCGACCGCCTATAATAAAGGGGTGCCGGGCAGAGAATTGTTGACATCAAGATAAAAATTTACTTCAGGAAATTTTCAAGCATGCATCGTCCCCAGACATTAGCGGAATTAACTGCCAGCGGCTGGCAATCCAAAACGGTCAAACAAGAAATTCACGATAACTTTCTACGAATGTTACGGGACGGGGAAGAACTGTTTCCTGGAATCATTGGATACGAAAGCACCGTCATTCCGGAAATCAATATCGCGCTGTTGGCCGGGCATGACATGCTGTTTTTAGGGGAAAAAGGACAGGCCAAGAGCCGATTGATGCGGCTACTGCCCCGTTTTTTGGACGAATATGTCCCGTACTTGGACATTCCCGGCACCGCCGTTCATGAGGACCCCTTACGGCCGATCACCGCCGCCGGAAAGCGGTTTGTGGCGGAGCACACGCCAGAGCATGTACCCCTTGGCTGGTGGCACCGCGATCAGCGCTATGCCGAGCGGCTGGCTCCCGGGACCAAATTTGCCGATGTCATCGGCGAAATCGACCCCGCCAAACTGGCCGGCGGCGTTAGCCTGGGGACGGAGGAAGCGCTTAGCTTTGGGCTGATCCCGCGCATGCATCGGGGCATCTTTGCAATGAATGAATTGCCGGAACTGGACGAACTGGTCCAGGTCGGCCTGTTTAATATCCTGGAAGAACGCGACGTGCAGATTCGCGGTTATCCCATCCAATTTGATCTGGACCTGCTGATTTTGTTTTCGGCCAATCCCAGCACGTACAATCGCTCGGGCAAGGTGATCCCGCAGTTAAAGGACCGCATTGGCACGGTCATCCATACGCATTATCCCCGCCAGCGCGACCAGGGGATTAGCGTCATGCTGCAGGAGGCGGAGATCGATCTAGGAGGGGAATTTCCCGTGGTCGTGCCGTATTTTATGCAAGAGATCATCGAGCAAGTCACCATCTCGGCCCGGCGGAGCAAGTATATCGACCAGCAATCTGGCGTCAGCGCGCGGTTTAGCATCGCCAACTTTCGTACCATGGTCGCCAGCGCCCGCCAACGGGCCATCCGCCTGGGGGAGCGTCCCGCCGTCCCGCGCATCAGCGATCTGGCCCATTTGCAGGCGTCATCCCTGGGCAAGCTGGAATTGGACCTGATGGGGAGCCACCAGATGAACGAGCGGCAAGTCCTGGCCGCGACCATCGCCGACGCGATTCAAATAGTGTTTGGCGAGTATGTCGAAAAGCACGGTCTGGAACAAATTGCCCAAATTTTTGGCGAAGGGGTCAAGATCGAGGTGGGTGACATGCTCCCCAGCCGGTCTTATGTCGAACGGCTGCAGCGCGTGCCGCCGATATGGGATAAGGCCTTTGAGGTGAATGCCAGCCAGGACCCGGCCGTGCGGGCCAGTTGCGTGGAGTTTGTCCTGGCGGGTCTACATGCCCTGGACAAAATCAGCCGAGCCGAACACCACGGGCGAATTGTGTATGAGGTGTAAGGCCCGCCGGGGTCGGGAGTCTGACGCAGTGAGTGCGCTTTTGGCGGATAAGCTTATTCGCGGAGGAGTTTTGCCCCCCTTTGAGTAGCATCCTTCAGGGGGACGGGAATCCTGGTCGAGTATGGATTACCAAGAATTGCAAATCTCTGACGACCACGATTCCCGACCCCAAACTTAACACTATGGCACTTACGACAAAGATGTTAACTTACATGCATGCCAGTTCCTTCCCCCGTACCCCCGATCGGCTTGGTCTTTGCCCTTGAAATTGAGGCCGGGGGAATGCTCGATCGGTTGCAACATAAAGTAACCACCACTGGCCAGGGGTATAAAGGCCAGGGATTTACGATTGTCACGGGGCATCTGCCGGAATTGTCATCCACGCTATTCGGCTCCGCCGACAGTCCGGACCACACTACCCATCCGCGCGACCGTCCCGCCATCGCTATCGCCTATGCGGGAGCCGGCAAACAGGCAGCCACCGTTGCCACCCAGGCGTTGATCGCGGGGCATCATCCCCGCTGGGTCATTTCCGCGGGTTTTGCGGGGGCCTTGCAGCCAGAGTTGGCCGTGGGAGACTTGCTCTTACCCACGGGCGTGCAAAATGCCCAGGGGGAAAAACTGGCCATCGATGTGCAGGGAAGGCCGCCGCCGCCGGGCGAGGCAAAAATCCATCACGGCTGGCTGTACACGGCGGACCGGGTGGTGACGACCGCGGCCAGCAAACTAGCGCTGGGCCAGTCGTCCGAAGCACTGGCCGTCGATCTAGAGACTTTTGCCGTTGCCCAATTGTGTGTGCGGGAAAAGCTGCGATTTTTGGCGGTGCGCATCATCAGCGATCACGCGGGAGAGGATTTGCCCCCCGATGTCGCGGGACTCATGCGGCCGCAGTCCACCGCCCGACTGCTGGGCCGGGTGTTGGGGGGAATTTTTCGCCGGCCGCAAATTGTGCCGGAATTATGGCGCTTGCGCGAACAGGCGCTCCTTGCCACGGACCGGCTGGCGGACTTTTTGTGCCGGCTCATGCCGCTTTTGCCCTGATAATATTCCGCATCACGGCTCGCGGAGGTCAGACGCGGGAAAAATCCTGGTCGCAGGCAGCGGGCAATTCTGTAATTTCGCGCTGCATGCTAAAATAGGGAAATTCAGCCCCTCGCCAGGCAAAATCCGCGGCAAACAAGTCGTGGATTGATTGATTAGCGCTGGCGGCATTTTTCTAAATTTATCTGGTTGATTTGGCATGCATTGGCTGGCACTGGATATCGGCGGAGCGCAGCTTAAGGCGGCGGATGGCCTGGGCTATGCCGCCAGCCAGATGTTTCCGTTGTGGGAAAAGCCCTTGCAATTGACCGAAGCCCTGCGCGGCATGCTGCGGGCGGCTCCCGCGTGCGATCATTTGGCCGTGACGATGACGGGTGAACTGGCGGATTGCTTTACCACGCGGACCGAGGGGGTCCAGTTTATCCTGAGCGCGGTGTCCATGGTGGCGGAGCAGCGGCACACCCGCGTCTACCTCAGCGACGGCCTGCTGATGGCGCCGCAACTGGCGCTCCGTTCGCCGTTAAAGGTGGCCGCTGCCAACTGGCACGCCTTGGCCAAGTATTGCGGACGCTTTACTCGCCCCGGCTTGGCGGTGCTGGTGGATATTGGCTCGACCACGACGGATATTATTCCCATACTCGATGGCAAGGTCGCCACCCGCAGCCAGACCGACACCGACCGCCTGCTGGCTGGCGAACTGGTCTACACCGGCGTGCAGCGGACCCCCGTGGCGGCCGTCGCGGCGATCCTCCCCTATCGCAAAAATCTGATTCCCGCCGCAACCGAACGCTTTGCCACGACCTGGGATGTTTTTATAACCCTGGGCCTGCTCCCCGAGGAACCGGCGAATTTGCACACCGCGAATGGCAAGCCCGCCACCCGCCTGCACGCCCGCGACCGGCTGGCCCGGATGCTCTGTTTGGACCGGGACGCCTTTGACGAAGCGGACGCCGCCACCCTGGCCGAAGGGGTCCTGCGGCAGCAGTTGGGCCAAATCGCCACCGGTTGGGGGCATGTCACCGGCCGCTTTGACCAGCCCGTGACCAGCGTGGTGATCAGCGGGCAGGGGGAATTTTTGGCCCGGCAACTGTTGGAACGACTGCGGATCAATTGTCCGGTGGTGGCCCTCTCGGCGGAACTAGGGCCGCAACTGTCGCGCTGCGCTCCCGCGCATGCCCTGGCGGTCCTCGCGCGCGAAGGGTAGCGTCATGCCGCAAAAAATCGCTCCTTTGCGCGGGCGGGTGATCAAACTGGGTGGGAGCCTGCTAACGCTGCCAGACTGGCCAGAGCGACTGCATACATGGCTCACGCGGCAAACGCCGCTCCCCGCGGTGTTAATCGTCGGCGGTGGGGATCTGGCCGATCTCTTGCGGGCCGAACACGCGCGGCATCCGGATTATTCGCAGGAATTAATGCACGCCCTGGCGATTGCCTGCATGGACCTGCATGGTCAATTGGCCCTGGCGCGGCTGCCCGGTGCACGGCTGGTGGAGGACCTGGCCGCGGCACGGCATTTTCTGCAAGGGGGACTAGCGACAGAAAATATCGGCCACGCCCCAGGTCCATTTTCATTGGTAAGAATCCCCGCGATGGGCCGATGGCTGGGGGTCAAGCCAAATTTCGGGAGTGGCGAAGATTTACTTTTGGTTGAACGCTCGGCTAGAGGAAACGATCAAGCTTTGCCCGCCACCTGGGATGTCACGAGCGATTCCATCGCCGCTTGGGCAGCACGGGAATTGGCGGCGGAGGAGCTGGTGCTGCTAAAATCGTGTTTGCCGGACGTGGATATCGCGACTGAGAATGTTTATCCTCTCATCGCGGAGAGTGGCTACGTGGACCGCTATTTTCCGGTTTTGGCGAAAAATTTGCCGAGCGTGCGATTTGTGGATTTGGGAGAGAAGGAGCGGGGGGAATTGCGGGTGGAAGTGTGCTGAAGCTGGATGTTGAAAGAGTGTGGTAATGGAGGTTGATTCTGAAATTTCAAATTTGAGATTTGAGATCTGCGATTTGAGCTTAGCTCTGCTTCCCATGCAACTGTGATGTTTCCCTTATTTCACATGCCTACTTCACACCCTTTGGCGGCTTCTATTCCCCTCGTTTCCAACTGGGGCCGGTGGCGGTTTTATCGAGCGCGGGAATGCCGTTTTTATCAATTCTGGCTGTCAGCACTTCCCAGGATGCTACCCCTTGCCGGTCGCAATGCAGCCGCAGCACCCAGCCCACCAGCGCGTCGGGCCGCTCAAAACCATCAAACACAAAATTTCCCAGGCTATACACAATGGGCTTATCCGCGTGCGCGTCCCACCCCTGGGTGTTATGCGGATGCGCGCCGATCACGGCGCTCGCCCCCGCGTCCAGCATTTGGCGGCTAAACGTGGTTTGCCGCTCGCTAGGTTCGGCGTCCCCTTCGTGCCCCCAGTGCATGTAGGGCAAAATCAGCGCGTGTTCGTCCCGTTGGCGGGCAAGTTTGATATCCTCTAAAACATGTTCGTCCACCCCCCAAGCGCAGCCGGGCTGCGTGTCGGTGGCGGCAAAGGAGCGGGGTTTGAACTCGTTATAGCCGAGCAGCACGATCTTGAGTCCCCGTTTTTCAAATGTCAGCGGTTGCCGGGCGGCGGCGAGATTTTTCCCCCCACCAAAGTAACCGACGTTTCCGCGCAAGTGATCCAGTGTTTCTAAAAAGGCGTCCGGGCCGTAATCCCCCGTGTGATTATTTGCCACGGAGACCGCGTCAAAATACTTGGCCAAATGCGGCACAACCCGCGGATGCGCCTGAAAGGTCCAAGGTTTGTCGATGGGCTTACCGGTCGTTCCCACCGCGCATTCCAGATTCCCCACCACCAGATCCGCCTGTTCAAAGACTTCCGCAAACGCGGTAAACGGGTCTCCCCCCGTGGCGATAAACTTACCGGGAAGATCGGCCAGCATGATATCGCCGACGTAGATGATCTCGACGGTTTCTGTTGTTTTGGCATCTGGGGGGGCTGACGGTTCGGCGGCGGGGCCGTCTGTCAGAAAATTTCCCCAAATTGCAAGGAGTAAGATGAGATTGCGAATCTGAGCCCGCATGTGTAAACCGTGGTTTGTAATTTTAGACAATTGAGTTTTGAGTTCTACGCACAAAAAATCCTAGCCGATTAACCGCTTTACAACCAGTCGGGAGTAAAGAAGATAATCGGCTAGGAATGGTAATGGATTACAGATAGAGGAACTTGCCCAAAGTTCCGGATGGATGCCATGTGTGTCGGAATTCTGGTGAATTCCGCTATGGAAGTTTACTTCTTTGCGTTCCACCACCAGTTGTCGCCACGCTGGGCCAGGGCAGTTTCTTTGGCTTTGGCCGCGGCGGGATCGTCGGTGCTCTTTTGCACTGCTTCCCACGGTTGAAAGGCCACCCCTCCGGATGCGCTAATCACCCAGGTGCTCCCTTTTTTCACGGCGCTGCCGATCGTGGGGACATTCTTGGGGACGTTATAACTTGCCAGGGGAAGAGTGTTGTCATCTAAAAAGGTGGCAAAGGATAGCTCGAGCCGGTCGGTCAACCGCTGTTGCTGGATGAGGGCGCTGACCACGGCCAGGTCCATGCAGGTGCGGAGTTGGGCAAAGACCGGTTCTTTTTGGCACAGTTCTTCGTATTTGCTGGTCATCAGGTCCGCCCACTTCTTGGCGCTGCCGCCAGCCGCTTGGGTTTCTACACGTTCACCGCTAGCGTTAAAGTGGTCGTCGGCGGTCAGGCATTTCACGCCCGTGCCGCGAATCTCCCACGCCAGGCCATCGGCCGATTTGCCCAGGGGTTCGTAATTGGGAGCCAGCCACCAACGGGGGAACATGTTTTCCTTGGCTCCGGCCATTTCCAGATAGCTGGGAAAGCCCTTGATCCCCGATTTGTCAAAATTCATCCCCAGTCGTTTCATCCGGTAGTCGGCGGCAACCAACACCTGGGCAAAGTGGGAATCCGCCTGGACACCGGTAACACTGACCACTTGCAGGCCCATCCGTTTTTCCAGTTCGGCGGAAACTTGCCCGGCTTTGATTCCCTTGGGAAGCTGGCCCAGGTAATCCTGCGCGGCCTGGACAGCGGCGGGCGTGGGATCAATGGAGCAGGTGATGCCGCCATTGCGGGCGTTATCGATGGCGCGGAGGGCGGCAACAAAATCCTCGAGTAGGAGTACCGGCTGATTGGTGGTCACACCGACAATGTTCCCCAAGGCGTCGGTTTTCCAGGCTTCGGCGGGGCCGGCCAAAATGATGTCTTTGTTGGCTTCGTCGATGAATAGATACTGTACCCGCTGCAGGCCACCCATGAGCACCGCTTCTTGGGGGATTGGCTGTTGCTGGGCGACTTTTTCGGCGATCAGGTCTTGCAGCTTGCGCAAGGAGATCATCCGCAGTTCGGTGGTTCCTTGGAAACCCAGCGGGACTTCCTTAAGGGCTTTGGAAAGGAGTCCAGCCAGTTCCTTGCGTTCGGCGGGATCGACATTGCGTAGGACCCCCTCGGTGTCAACCGTCACGCCACCAACCTGGCGGACGTTGGCAAAGCCTAAGCCGACATTGGGATCATTCTGGGCACAGAGGTATTCCCCGGCCAAATGGTTAATCACCCCTACCGCCAGGAGCATACAGATTCCACGCAGACAGACTCGCAACATAAAATTCCTCCGATGTGCGCGCCGCTTTCTGTTCCGGAAGAGAAAGCGCGGCCGATAAATGAACACCCAGAAAAGTCAGCCCTTTGATTAGGAATAGAATTATTTTAGTTATAAACTGACGGTAGCTCAACTAATATTATGATTTTTAGGGTAAAGATGAGGGGGCGGGGGGCGTATTTTGGCGGAAAATACCAATTATCAGGCGGGAAAATTCGGTTATAATCCAAAAATTCCCCGATTTGCGGCGGGGTTTGCTTATCCTGATACCCATACTTTTCGGCAGCGGCGAACTGGCTCTTCATGGTTACCTGGTTGGCGCGATCCCTGCAATTTTCCGCCTTGGTCGGCTTGCCGGTCGTGGCGCTGGCCTTGTACAACGCGCCAGTGTATTTGTTTGCGGCCCTAGGTTTTTTTTCCGCGCTGTTTTTTTTGGGTCGCTACCTAGAGGGATATACCGCGCCGCACAAATGACAATCCTTGTAGATGGCGACTGTTTTTCCTCCTCCAGATCCCGGGCTGTTTCCGGCCCCGTCCATGTCTGATTTTTATCCATTTCGCATGAGTCCCATCTTTCGCCGCTACCTATGGGGAGGCCGGCGTTTGGGTGAACTTTTTCATAAACCCATCGGTCCCGAATCCGACTACGCCGAAAGTTGGGAGATCGCCGATCGCGGACCCGACCAAAGCCGCGTGTTTGCCGGTCCGTGGCAAGGGGCCACGTTGGCGGAATTAATGCGCGATCATCGGCGCGACTTATTAGGTGATCAATGGAGCGGCGGAAATTTTCCCTTATTGGTCAAATTGCTGGATGCCCAGGCCGATTTGTCGGTGCAGGTCCATCCCAACGACGAACACGCCGCCCGATTGCAACTAAACGATGCTGGCAAGACGGAGGCTTGGTACGTGGTTGCCGCGCGGCCCGGCAGTAAAATTTATGCCGGTTTAAAGCCCGGCTTTGACAGCGCGGCGCTCGAACGGGAAATAACCCGCGGCGCGTGCGAGCTTTGCCTGCATAGCTTTGAACCGCAGGCGGGGGATATTGTGCATTTGCCGGCGGGTACGGTCCATGCGTTGGGGGCGGGGATTGTCGTGGCCGAAGTTCAGCAATCCAGCGATGTCACCTACCGCCTGTTTGACTGGAACCGCGTCGGCGCGGATGGTCGGCCCCGCCAATTGCACCTCGAGCAAGCCCTGCAGGTGATTGACTACGCCACCGGGCCGGTGCAACCACTCCGCCAGGACTCCACCCAAAAAAATGCTACCGCTGGCGGCTGCCAGCAATTATTGGCCAACGCGTACTTTCACTTGGCGCAACGCCAGTTTGACCAGCCGGTGGAATTTGCCGCCGCGGGGCGATGCCGGATTTGGGTGGTGCTGGCGGGTGCGCTCCAGATCGCGGGTGACCCCTCTCCCACGCCCACGCTCCCCGGGCATACCATTCTCTTTCCCGCTAGTTGGCCAGTGATCCAGGCGGTCCCGCTCTCGCCGGTGACGCTGCTAGAAATCACCTTGCCGGTATCCTCCGCTTAGTTGGGTTTTTTGTGCATTTCCCCGGCTGGCGGGCATTCCCGCTAGCACAAATTGCGCTATGCCGGGGCGGGGGACCGCTTTACAATTTGCCCCGTCAATCGCCAACAGGTATTCGCGGCTCGAGCGCGGAGGCTGTCTGGCACTTGATACCTCCCATGTTTTTTTAGTTTTTTTGAAAGCGCTAGCCATGTCCCACGCCTGTGACAGCCGGGGAAAAATATCCCTGGCGGCGATTTCCGTGTGCGTCGGAGGCGTCATCCTGATGGCTGGTTGTCAGTCGCATAACGGGCGGAGCATTTTTGATCCGCCGGGGACGATCACCGAACAGCGGAATGAAGCGGTGCGCTTTGACCCGTTTACCGATAACGACATTGGACCCGAGGTTGATGGGGGCCGCCCGCGCGATTACAACCGCCCCATTCCCGAAGTGCAGCGCGCCCGCTGGCAGTTGCGGTAAACGCATCTTGGCCTGCGCGGGGTCTTTAGCCGCGGCGGTGCCCCTGGAATCGATTCATTCGTTAAACCATCTAGCTTGACGTCGGCACTTCGTCGCGCAGATCGTCCATGACGGCGCTCGCGGTCCCCAGATTTGTCGCCAACGGCACGGAATGGACATCGCACACCCGCATCAAGGCCGAGACATCCGGCTCGTGCGGCTGCGCGGTCAGCGGATCCCGCAAAAAGATCACCGCGCGGATTTGCCCCAGCGCGACCCGCCCGCCAATAATCAGGTCCCCTCCTTCCGGCCCATGTATCACGCATTCCGTCCGCAAGCCCAGTTGTTCATTGAGCAATTGGCCCGTGCTGGCGGTCGCCACCAGGTTAAATTTTCCCAGCACGGCCTGATGGGTGCGGACAAAATCCAAGAGCGCGGGTTTCATCCGGTCATGGGCGATCAGGGCGACAGTGGGTTTTACGGGTGGTGGCATGGATTTTTACAGAGTTAAGACTTGAAATTTGGAATTTTAGATTGCGGTGTTAAAGTTTTCCCTCTAAATGATTTGTGAGCATCAGTCAGTTCCACTTTTGCTGCGTTCTCTCTGAAAATGCATTTGAGCCACGGATAGGCACGGATTTTCACGGATTTGAAATTTCAAATCTGCGATTTCAAATGTAGTTTTATAGATTCCCTCTTTTTGATCCGCGAAAATCACTCAAATCCGCGTCATCTGCATTTCCCTCTGTAATTCTTCTCCGTGAGTCTCAGTGGATTCTCCGCGACTCCGTGGTGAATGAATTCTGTCCCTTGCTAACGCTGCGGGCTTGGGTTGTGTCCCAACTATCCACTCGTCACTCGCCACCCTAGTTCCGTCCGGCGGACGGGACCTACTGCCCCTCGTCCCTCACCCCTTGCCCCACGCCTCTCGTCCCTCACCCCTCGCCACCCTAGTTCCGTCCGGCGGACGGGACCTACTGCCCCTTGCCGCTGTTGACGCAGCGGGCTAGCGGTCATTCATTATCCGCGCGTTGCCATTGGTGTCAAATTCGATCTTTCCTGGATTAAATTCCAGCGGCGGCAAAGGTTGACCGCGCACCGCGGCATATTGATACTCGGCCAAATTGGTGCGGGCCAGCTTGCGCAGGCCGACATACGATGTCGTCCAGCGGGGATTGATTTCGATGACAACGTCTTCAAATCCCGCCGCTGAATTCGCCAAGACCAGATCCAGGCCCACATACCCGCGAAACGGGGGTAAACAATCGAGCGCGCGTCGCGCTAATTCGCACATGCGCCGCGCTAGTTCGTCGCCCAGTGGGATACGCCCCCCCACATAACTTATATCCTTACGTGAACCATATATCAGCATTTGCTCTCCAGGAGGGCAAAGTTGGTAATGCTTTTGACCCGTTGCAGAGGAGCCCATCCCGATCGCCGCAATACTGGCGGGCATACCCGGCACATACCGCTCCCAGCGCCAGGCATCCAGCATTTTTCCAGTGGCTGTTTCCCGATGCCAATCCCTCATTTCCCGCTCGCCAGTTAATATCCGCACCCCCCAGCCCCCCGCTCCAGCGCGCGGTTTGACGACAATGGCAGGCCAGACGGCTTGACTCTGATACAATTGCTCTAAAAACTGCTCCTCGCTCTTCGGCACGATACCACCGATTGGCACCGGCACATCGGCGGCGCGCAAAAACTCGCATAACTGGTGTTTATCCGCCGCCAGCCGCACCCAGGCAGAGTCTGGTCCCAGTAAGCGCCCCCCGGCTTCTTCGATGATTCTACTGCGATGTTCCAAGAGTCCATCCGTCTCGGGAGCAAGAATCCCCACTGCGTCACAATCCTTTGCCGCCTGGCTTAAGAAATCATCAATACTATCCCGCAGGTTTATGGCGCGCAGTCGAACGCGCTCACATAATCCCAAGGGTAGCTCCGATTGTGCGCTCCAAGCCAGTTCGACCGTGAACCTCGCCACTGCGGCAAAGTCATTTGCCACGGCGCAAATCAGGGCCCCCCCCTCGGTTCGAATCTTATTTGCCAGACTTGGCGTGGGATCGCCATTTGCCGCGACTGCGTTGCATTCTTCCCATAAAATGATTTTAGGCATGGAATCTATCCAAAATTTACGGCGCTATCGCGGGTTCACGTGTTTGCCTGGCTTAACACGATCTGAATAATTACATTCGTCGGGAAAAGATGGATTAGGAAACCATTTGGCAATTTGCGTGAAGGGCGGTATGTTGACGGAATTGCAAATTTACGATTCCCAACTTAACTTTGTCGGCGCATGATGACCACCTTAAATACCTCGTTTTACACTTGGTTTGCAATCGGTTGGCTGGCTCTCCCCGTTTGCCTGTCCGCCCATGAAGGCCCCGACCACAAACATCCTCCGGCCCGGCCTGTCGCTCCGCGCGAGTTGTACCGCCCGACGGCGGCGCCTGACCGGGTGATTTTGACCCTGGCAGCCGACCCCGCCCGTGCTCAGGGTGTCACGTGGCGGACTAGCACCGAGGTCGCGCAGGCCAAGGCGCAGATTTTACCCGCGGAACATGGGCCAATTGATCCGCGCAAAGCGGCTAATAGCGAGGCAGTGACCACTCCCCTGGCCACCGATCTAGGGGATGCCCATTATCATAGCGTGTTGTTTGCGGACCTGCAGCCCCGGACCAAGTACGCCTACCGCGTGGGGGATGGAATCAACTGGAGCGAATGGTTCCACTTTACCACCGCCGCGGACAAGCCGGAGCCATTTTCGTTTATCTATTTTGGCGACGCGCAAAACGACATCAAGTCGCAATGGTCGCGGGTCGTGCGCGAAGCCTACGGCGACATGCCCGACGCCCGCTTTATGTTGCACGCGGGAGACTTGATTAATAATCCCAATAGCGACGCCGAATGGGGGGAGTGGTTTTTTGCCGGCGGTTGGCTGAATGGCTCGCTCAACACGTTGCCGACGCCGGGTAATCATGAATATGGCAAAAAGACTCCGCTGGGGAAAAGCGAGCTCTCGGGACATTGGCGGGCGCAATTTACCCTGCCCGAGAACGGCCCCGCCAACCTGCCCGAAACGGCCTATTTTATCGATTACCAAGGCACGCGGATTATTTCGCTAAATAGCAATGAGCAGCAAGCGGAACAAGCGGCCTGGTTGGAAAAGACGCTAGCGGATCACAAAGGGGGCTGGAAGATCGTGACGTTTCACCACCCGATTTATTCCCCCGCCCAAAACCGCGACAACCCCGTCGTGCGCAAGCACTGGCAACCGCTGTTTGACAAGTATGGAGTCGATTTGGTGTTGCAGGGGCATGATCACACCTACGCCCGCACGGGGGTGGTGACGATGGAGGATACCCCGGTGGGGAGGGCCGCGCCCCAAAATCCAGCCCAAGCCAAACCAGCCGAGGTGACAGAAGCTAAAACCACGGCCAATGGCGAAGCCAACAGCGGCACGGGGCTTAACTATCGCAGTCCTGCCGGTACGGTCTATGTGGTCTCCGTCAGCGGACCAAAGATGTACGGCCTGGGCGTGGAAAACCAAAAGTATTTTACACGGATTGGGGAAAACACGCAGTTATACCAGCTCATTCATATTGACGGGTCGGTGCTGCGCTTTGAGGCCCGGACCGCGCGGGGGGACCTGTACGATGGGTTTACCCTGACCAAACGGGAAGGCAGGCCAAACGAGCTCGTGGAGGAACAACCGGAAGTCGCGGAGCGGCGGTTGGAAAAGTAAGAAGCAGGGGGTTGGGAGTTGGCTCAAGGCAAAGGCTAGGAACGCGGATGACTCTCATGCGATAGATTCACGCGGATTTAGCGATGGGAAGTTTAAAGTCACGGAAGGGCACTGATTTACACGGTTTTGAGATTTCAAATTTGAGATTTCAGGTTTTTAATGTGGGACGGTTCGCCTGTCTAATCTGTGAAAATTAGTTTAATCAGCGTCATCTGTGTTCTGTTTGAAATTCTCCGTGAGCCTTTGTGACTTTCCCGTGGCTCCGTGATAAATGTATTTTTCCCTGGCTGACGCGGCGGGCTGCGGTTGTGTCTCCACTACCCACACCCACTACCCACACGCCCCTGTCCCTGGCTGACGCGGCGGGCTAAATTACCTAAATATCATAATACAAGCAAAATTCGAACGGGTGGGGGCGGATGCGGATCGCCTCCACCTCGCGCTCGCGTTTGTAGCGGATCCAGGTTTTGATCACGTCGGGCGTAAAGACATCTCCCCGCAATAAAAATTCGTGATCATCCTCGAGCGCGGCCAGCGATTCGGCCAGGCTAGCGGGCGTTTTGGCCACGTTGGAGAGCTCCTCCGGCGGTAAATCATAAATGTCCTTATCCAGCGGCTCTCCGGGATGCAGCTTGTTCTGGATGCCGTCGATCGCCGCCATCAGAATCGCCGCGAACGCCAGATACGGGTTGCAACTAGGGTCCGGGCAGCGAAATTCGATCCGCTTGGCCTTGGGGTTGGGGCTGTACATGGGGATGCGAATCGCCGCCGAGCGATTGCGCTGCGAATAAGCCAAATTCACCGGGGCTTCATAGCCGGGAACCAGCCGCTTGTAACTGTTGGTCGTGGGGTTGGTCAGGGCGCAGATGGCCGGCGCGTGCCGCAGGATCCCCCCCATGGCAAATAGCGCGGTATCGCTCAGGCCCGCATAGCCGCCGCCGGCAAAGAGCGGCTCGCCATGTTTCCACAGCGATACATGCGTGTGCATCCCGCTGCCGTTGTCGCCAAAGATCGGCTTGGGCATAAAGGTCACGGTCTTTTGATGCCGCCGCGCCACATTCTTGACGATGTATTTATACAAACACATCGCGTCCCCCATTTTGACCAGTTCCTGATACTTCAGGTCGATCTCGCACTGGCCGCCGGTCGCCACCTCGTGATGCTGGGCCTCGACATCCAGGCCGCAGTCGATCATCGTCTGCATCATTTCATTGCGCAAATCCATCATTTGATCCGCGGGAGGGACGGGAAAATACCCTTCTTTGTGGCGGATTTTGTAACCCAGATTGGGGGCGTTGCCCTGGCCGCGATTCCATTCCCCTTCCACGCTATCAAGATGGTAGTACGCCTCGTGGGCGTTTTGGTCAAAGCGAACATTATCAAAGATAAAGAATTCAGCTTCAGGACCGATGTAGCAGGTGTCGGCAATGCCGGTGCCGCGCAGGTAATTGACCGCCTTGCGCGAGACATTCCGCGGGTCGCGGGAGTAATCCTCGCGGGTAAGGGGATCCTGGATATTACAAATCAGCGCCAGCGTGGGAATGGTGGCAAAGGGGTCGATGATCGCCGTGTCGGGCTGGGGGACCAGCAGCATATCGCTTTCGTTGACCGCCTGCCAGCCGCGGATGCTGGAACCGTCAAAGCCCAGGCCCTCCTCAAAGGTGTCCTCGACCAGTTTGGTCACGGGAATGGTAAAGTGTTGCCATAAACCGGGAAAGTCCATGAACCGCAGATCGACGGCACGGACTTCTTTTTCTCGACAATAGGCCAGAACTTCACGGGGTGTCATAGGAAATGCCACGGGTGACGGAAAGGGTTATGTGAATATGGGTGATGGAATTGCACAAAAGGGCGTCGCGGGTGCTTGATTTACATTGTAATTACGAATCTTTGTGTGATTGGGATAATTCGTGGCTCATAGAGTTGTAAGCCACGGATGGGGACGGATTTTCAGGTATTTTAAATTTCAAATTGGGGATTTGCCGATTCTGTAAACCAAAGGGGTACGTCTCTGGCTGACGCCGCGGGCTGAGGTTGTGTCTCCACTAACCACTTGCCCCTGGCCTCTGAGCACCTTCGTCCCGTCCGGCGGACGGGACCTACTTCACCTCGCCCCTAGCACCTAATCCCTTTCCCCTCGCCCCAGTCCCTGGCTAACGCTGCGGGCTGAGGGGGCTAAGTGCTATTCAAAAAATTGATCAGTTCCCGCAACCGGCCCAGGCTGCGGCGGTTAAACTGACACGCCAGGCGGGGAAGCAGGATCAAGTTCGGCTCGTCGGCTTCCTCGGGCCAGGCGGAACATTGGGTGAATTCGCCGCTGGCCAAAATGCCGCGAAATTCCCGGTTGATGATGGCCAAGGTTTCCTCGCTCAGCGTTTTTGTCAGGCGAATCAGCAGGGTGTTTTTTACATAACGCATGCTGTGGTACACGTGATAAAAGTTTAATAACTCGGCGACGGTTTCCTCGATGCTGGTGGTCATCTTAAATAATGACAGGTCCTCCGGACTGATCATTCGCTCCCCCAGCAGTTTGTCGTGGACAAAGTGGCGAAACGGTTCCCAGAATGTGCCTCCAGGGGCGTCGAGAAAAACCACGGGGACCATGTCGCGCTTGCCGGTTTGCAGGAGTGTGAGGACCTCCAACCCCTCGTCCAGCGTGCCAAAGCCGCCGGGCAAAAGAACCACGGCATCGCATTCCTTGACAAACATTAGCTTGCGTGTAAAGAAATACTTCATGGTCACCAGCTTGGCATCGCCGGCGATGATTTTATTGGATCCTTGCTCAAAGGGGAGCATGATATTCAGCCCCATGGAGTTTTCGCGTCCCGCGCCCGCATGACCGGCCTCCATGATGCCGCTGGCGGCGCCGGTGACCACCAGCCAGCTTTGCTCGGCCATGGCGCGGGCGAGTTGCAGCGCGGTTTGGTAGGCAGGGGCGGTCTCTGGCGTGCGAGCCGAGCCAAAGATCGAAACTTTGCGCCGCGACCGGTATTGCGAAAAGACCTTAAACGCGTAACGCAACTCGCGCAGCGTTCGGCTGAGGATTTTTAGATCGCCGATCGCCGTTCGGTCCCGCGCCAGTTTATCCGCCGATTCCTTTATCTGGTCGATCAATTCCTGGATGCGGGCTTCATTGAGGTGGGGATCGATGACAAGCTCGCCGCTGGACGCGGGGGGTAGCTCTAAATCGTCATCCGCTTCGGTAAGTCGAGTCACAGGAAAGTATATAAATGGGGGAGAAAGGTTAATTTGCTGGCGGCGGGAACGCAACGGGTTATGTCCACCCGGACCGCGGTACCGCAACATGGCACAATATAGCAAGTCCCGGCCATTTTGGCACCGTCCGGGCACGGAACATTTGGCGGCTTTGTGGCGGTTGGCGTCTAAAGCGCCGGATGGTTGCTTTTTTCGGATGCTGGACGGACTTGCCTGAGATGGGGTTTACCGCGAAGTGTCTTCCAGCGGAACGTGCTCTATTGCGGGGGTAATTTCTGCCGCTTGGGACTTTGCCGGCGCCGCTTGCTCCAGGATGATTCCTCCAGCGTGAATTTCCCTCACCAGCGCCCCCGCGGATAATCGCTCTCCAGGACGGACGATCTGATTATTCACCAGCGCGCTCCATCCCGCCGCCGATTGGTACACGGCCTGCAACCGCGGAAGCGACAGCGTCCCCGGGCGAGTCCCCCCCCGCGCTGAAATGAATGCTGAGTCGGCTGGATCTGTGGATTGGGTTGCTTGCGTCCCTTCATCGGCAGACATGGGGTGCGTGAGTTGTTCCGCCTGTGACAACTGGGAGTTGTCGCCAGGTCCATCGACTAAGAATGCGGCGGGCCGTTCAAACGGGTTATGCAGCGTTATCGTTTCTAATGGGATAATTGGCCAGTGACGCCGCTCCCGGACAGCGCTGACGTCTGGTGAAGCCGTTGCGCCTTGGCCCGCGTCTTCGCCAGCAATATCCAGTCCCAGCGGATCTTGACGCGCGATGTAATTGTTCCAAACCACCCAACCTAGCACCAGCGCCAGGAGGGGAATCAGCATCAGCTTGGAGCGTTGATAAAGGTTCTGATAGCGGCCCATGGGACGATTTCCCTAAAGGTAAATGCGACTAGGCGCAGGGTGTTTCCGTGAGTAAGGGAAGTTCACTGGGACTTGAGCGCGAGTTTGCGATTGGGTGAGACCAAGGGGAGGTTGCCCGCCACGGGAAAACGAAGTTGAATTTCAATATTGCAATCTCCCCGGGGCTGGGGTGGTTCATTAATACTCAGGTTAGAGACGTAACACATTCGCGGCAGTCGCGAAATGCCATCCAAAAAATGGCAAATTTCGGCAAACGTCCCCTGGGCCCGAATTTGTAACTCTAGCGCCGAATTGTGGGTTGTGCCCACGACTCGCCCGGGGCGAAATTCCTTGATGTTTACCTGGGTGGCTAGCGCCAGTTCCGACAAGTAACCCAAAAATTCGGCTTCGGCGGCGACGGGTGCCAAGCGCTCATGGATGGCGGCCAGGCCGTCCTGGGCGGCGGCTAATTCCCTTTCCAATTTTTTAGTGTGGGCGTTCAATTTACCGCTGCGCTGCAATAGTTCGCGCAGTTCGGTGGCGTGCGCCGCTCGTTGTTCATATTGGGTATGAATCATGTGCTGGCACCAACTGGCAAACCACAAGATCAACAACGCCACGCTTGCCCCGGCGGCATGCAGGCAACCGCTCCATAACCGCAGGGCCTGGTTGTTTGTTAAGTTGCGGATCATGGCGCACCCCCAAAGCGGCATTCAATTTGAAATTGGCGGCCTCCGTCGCGGGGGAGGGGGAATTCCGCCGTGGATTTGAGTTCCACATTTTCAAAGACGGACGCATGTTGCAATCGTTCCACAAACTTCATGACGGTGGCATCATCCGCGGCGATCCCCTGTAACTGTAAGGTTTGCTGCGCGGCCCGCAACAATAGTCCCTGGTCGGCGGCTGTTTTTCCCCGCGTGGCGGCCTCCCCCGCTGCCAGGTCTGTCTCTGGGACCAGGGAGAGGGTGGCACGCTGCAATTGCAGCTTTTCTACGTGCCGGGCGGCGTCGGATAAAATGCCTAAGATGACCAGGGAGCGCTCGGGGGGTTGTAGTCGCCGCATGCGCTGTTCTTCGGCGCGGGTTCGTAGGATCGAACGATCTAGGTCGTCATTGCGTGCCTCGGCCCATACCATGGGCTGGACGTCTTGTTCCAATTGCAAAAGTTCCGCAAGTTGCCGCCACAAGCTGAGCGAGGGTTCCGTTAACCAGAGCAAAGCCCCGGCCGCACAGCCAATCCAGATCACGCACCATAACCGTAATTGGCGTTGAATGAGGCAGTTTTTTTGAAAATGAAACGATAACAGATTGACACTCATGCCGGTTCCTCCCAGGCCAAGGCCGACAAACCCGCCGCCATGGCATACGGGGCGTCCGCTCCGGCTGACCATACCGAAATCAGGGGCTGCAAGCTCCACGGTTGCGTGACGATTTCAAATTTTTGCTGCAACACTCCATCCAAACCGGGAATTTCGCCGCCGCTGCCGGTCAACCACATTGTTTCCGGCAGCAGCTTGGGGTAAACCCGCCCCACATAGGCCCACGTGCGGTCCAATTCACCGCACAATTCGCCACAGACTCGTGCCAGCAGTTGATTCAAGAGCGCGGAGACATTTCCGCCGCCGCGGTGGGAATCGCCAGCCAAGCCCGCTTTTTTCAGGATTGCGGCCGCTTCACTAGTCGATATTTGCCACGCTTCACAGATCGGCGCCAGCAATTGCATGTATCCGATTTGCCGCACCTGGCGAATATACAGGGGTTTGCCAGCCCGGCATAAAATAATGCTGGTATCCCGCTCTCCAATGTGCAGCACCGCATATGCTCCGCACAATCGCGGCTGGGCCAGCAAAACGCTGCGGGCCAAGGCCCAGGGCGCGACTTCGCAGACCTGGGGCAAAAAGCCGGCGGCTAAACAGTCATTCGCGATCCGCGTGGAAAAATCCGTGGCGACTCCGACCGCCAGAACGGGCGTGATGCCATCGCGAAGGGATTTATCCCCCTCCTCCACGCGCCAATAATCGCTAGCGATTTCTTCGGGATCGAGCTGCATCTCCGCGGCCAGTTCCTGGTGCGCCATCTGCCGCAGTTCCCGCTCGTCCGCCGTCGGCAACTCCAGGTTGCGCCATTCCCATCCTCCCGTGGGAAGGCAAAAAGCCAGGGCTTTGCCCCGAAACAGCTTCCGCGTGGGGGCTAGCTCTGGACAAATCTCCCGCAGGTTCGTCGTGCTGAGATCCGCAGGGGGGGCATCGAGTTCGGACCATTCGGTTGACCAGCGCCGCGCAATGGCAAATTCGGTTCCCCGCCGCTCTAGCTGCGCCCAGCGCAGGCCGTGCGCGCCCAACTCCAACCCGATCCAACCAAGGTTTGACCTTAATAAACCGTGGGAATCGCGCGCGCGGCCAAAGCACCTCCCCGGAGCTTCCCAGGCGGAAAATATGTCGAGCCAGTCGGTGAGCAAGGTCGTGGGCACGTGTTGTTCGGTAATGTAAGGCCGGCGCGGAACAAACCGGGCACGGCCGTCAAATGGTTTAGTTGGAAATGGTGGAAACATCCAATAAGGGCATGATGATGGCCAACACCACCACCGCCACCACCACGCCCAGCATGACAATGATCGCGGGTTCGAGGATGCGGATGAGATCGCGCAGATGGCGTTCCCCGTCATCCTCAAAGTGTTCTCCGACCGCTTGCAGGACCTGGCCCAGCTTGCCGGTGCGTTCGGCGGTGGAGACCATGTGGGCGGCCCCCAGGGGCAAAAAATTCACGGCGCGCAGCGATTTGCCCAAGGCTTCTCCCCGCAGGATTTCCTGCTCCGCCTGGGCAAAAAGTTCCTTATACAGGTGATTGCGCGAGGCCGCGCGGCACAGGCGGATCCCCTCGATCAGGGGGACGCCGCTGGTCAGCATGGTTCCCAACAGCCGAAAAATCCGTCCGGTGATGAGCGCGCGGCTGGCATGTTTGACCGGCACGGCATACAGGCAGAAGCGATCCCACAACTGCCTGGCCAGGGGGGTCCGCGCAAACATCCAGCCCCCGGCGCACACCCCCCCCAACAGCAAGGCCACCAGGAGGGTCTGCTGCCGCAACACATCCCCAATACCCAATAAAAAAGCGGTCAGCGGGGGGGCGGGACGCTCCAAATCGGCAAAGACCTGTGCAAATTGAGGGAGCACAAAAAAGAACATGGCCACGATTACCATGCCCGTCACCGCGCACAACACCAAGGGATAGGTCAACATGGACCAAACGCTGCCCCGCAACCGCAGGTCGCCCCGCAGCAGTTGGGTCAGCCGTTCCAGGACCTGGGTAATGGTTCCCGATTGTTCCCCGGCGCAAATCGCCGCGACAAAGGACTCGTCAAAGACGCGCGGATGCTTGCGCATGGCGTCCGAGAGGGAGGTACCGGCCGTAACATCCTGATAGAGAGCGTTCAACACCGCGCGCAGCGCGGGTTGGGGAAATTGCTCGGCCACTTGCTTGAGCGCCTCGGCCAGGTCTTCTCCGGATTGGCACAAGATTGATAATTGGGATAAAAACAACAGCAGATCCGCGGTGCGCACTTTACCGCGGCCCCGCGTGGGCCGGGAGAACCGCGCGACGATGGTTTGCCGTTGCCCGCTTACGAGCGAGACGACATACAACCCCTGCGAGCGTAATTTTTGCCGCGCATCCGCCAGCGTGTCACACTGGATTTCTCCGTGAGTCAGTTGACCGGCGCGGGTTTTGGCGGAATACGCAAAATTCATGGGATGGGAAACTACAACTAAGGCTAGCCCGAAGCGGGCGGCATTATTTCTTGCTGGTTGCAGGGGCTAATCCACAAAGGCGACACGGGTGACTTCTTCCAGGCTGGTTTTGCCCGCCTCGGCCAGACGCAACCCTTCGTCCAGTAGCAGGGTTCCTCGATTGGCCTGGTGGGAGCCGCGCAGCTCCGCCAAGTCGGCGCCCCGCGCGACCAGTTCCCTGATCTGGCGATTGGCGGAAAAAACCTCGTACAGGCCGATCCGGCCGCGAAAGCCGGTGTCAAAACATTCGCGGCAGCCTTCTCCCCGCACAAATTGCCGCCGCCGGTCCCCCGCGTAATGCAGCAGATCCAACATTTCCTGGTGCGGAAAATAACTGGTTTTGCAGGCGGGACATATCGTGCGCACCAGCCGCTGAGCCACCACACCCACCAGCGCGGCGGCGATTTTGAACGATTCGATCCCCATATCGCGCAGGCGGGTCACCGCGCTAAAGCTATCATTGGTATGAAGCGTGCTAAGGACCAGGTGCCCCGTCAAGGCCGCCTGAATGGCGACGGCGGCGGTCTCGGCGTCGCGAATTTCGCCCACCATGATCACATCGGGATCCTGCCGCAGGATGGAGCGCAGCGCCCCGGCAAAGGACATCGTCTTATTCGCCCCCACCTGGACCTGGTTGATTTGTTCCAACTGGTATTCCACTGGGTCTTCCACCGTGATAATGTTGCGGTGGATCGATTTGATTAATTCTATGGCGGAATACAGCGTGGTCGTTTTGCCGCTGCCCGTGGGACCCGTGACCAAAAACAAACCATACGGCTTGGACAACATTCCCTTGATATCCGCCAGCAAATGGGCGGGCACGCCCAGTTGGTCCAGGTTAAAGGTGACGTTTTTGCGGTCCAAAACGCGGAGCACGACTTTCTCGCCCAGGATGGTGGGCAAAGTTGACACGCGGAGGTCGATTTCCCGCCCCTCCACCAGCACATGGATGCGACCATCCTGGGGGAGTCGATGTTCGGAGATATCCAGTTTGGCCATGACCTTGAGGCGGGAGACGAGCGCGGGATGAAATTCGCGGCGGGGCCGCAGCACCTCGCGCAATTGGCCATCCACGCGAAAGCGGACCGTGGAGTAGCGTTGCCCCGGCTCGACATGGATATCGCTGGCTTTTTGCCGCAGCGCGTTGACGATCATGTAATTGACCAGATTAATGATCGGGCTGCCGTCCGCCAGCGATTCGATATCCCCCAGCGCGATATCGATCGTGTCGGTTTGCAGCTCGACGGCGTCCTGGGCCAGGTCGGCCGTCACGGCGTCGACGGCAAAATTTTCCTCGTAACAACGGGGCAGCATCTTGGCGATACTGCCCCGCAGGGCCAGGACCGGATTAATCTTTAACCCGGTGATCCGCTCGAGTTCATCCAGAATGCGCAGGTCGCGCGGCTCGGCCAGGGCCACGGTGAGCGTATCATGGACCTGGAACATGGCCAGCGCGCATAGGGATTCGGCCTTGGACCGCGGAATGCGCTGCACCACGGCCGGATCGACCATCCCCGCCCGCAGCCGCACCGCCGAAATCCGCAGTTGCTCTCCCAGGTATACCAGCAGCGTGTCTTCCTCGACAAAGCCCAGCTCCAACAACAACTCCCCGAGTTGCTTGGACTGGACTGATTGCTGGTTGAGCGCCGCTTCCAGTTCATTTGGCGTCAGCACGCCCGCGCGAATCAGGCGTTCGCCCAGGGGAAGCTGGCGTTCCGGGGCCGGGCGCTTTTGTCCAGAGCGGTGTTTGGCCCCCAACGGGGGAGAGAGCGCGCTCATTGGGCAAAGCTCCCCACGGCGGCGTTTAGCGTGTCAAACAGCACAAACTGGTTGACCAGGCCCGTGGCCACCAAAATGTCCCGGCACAGATGATTGGGCATGGCCAGTTGCAGGCATCCCCCGCGCTGCGCGCAGCGTCTTTGGGTATCGACCAATAGTTCCAGACCAGCGCTGTCGATCAGGGCGATTCCCTGGAGTTGCAGCACGAGCTTGGGTTGGCCTTTGGCCACCAGTTGGGAAATCAGCTTTTCCAGTCCGGGCAAGTGCTCGCGGTTGAGCGGCACGGACCCGCTGATGATATGCACCGCTCCTTGTAAATTGGCTTCGAACATGGGACGGCTCCATTAGTGCAGGGGCACCGTCAAGCTAAATCGCGAACCTTTGTTCAATTCGCTGCGAATCGATAATTTACCCCCATGCAGTTGCGCTACTTCGCGCGCAAAGGCCAACCCCAATCCGCTGCCGTTCAACTGGCGGACGCGGGCGTCCCGGCTGCGAAAGAACTTCTGGCACAGTTGGGGGATTTCCGCCTCTTCGATCCCGATCCCCGTGTCTTCCACATGAAAATGCAACTGGTGGTTTTCTTCCTCCAACTGCAGCCGCACATCCCCGTCCTCGGGCGTGTATTTGACGGCGTTACCCAGCAAGTTGATTAGGGCCGCGGCCAGCTTATCCTTGTCGGCCCGCAATTTGGGAAGCTTCCCCGGCAGGCGGCAATCAAACCGCTGCCGCTTTTGTTGTAATTGGGGTTGCACGTGTTCAGTGACTTCCCGCACCAGCCGGTCCAGGTCGACCTCGTGTCGTTCGATGCCGATCGCTCCGGCTTCCATTTGGCTGACATTCAGCAGGTCGTCGATAAACCGCGCCAGGCGGGTCGCCTCGGCGTTGATAATATTATAAAAGCCTTGTTGCCGCGCCAGGTCGATATCCGGGGCGGCCGCCAGGGTTTCGGCATACGCCTTGATATTTGCCAAGGGCGTTCGCAATTCATGCGTGGCGGTGGTGACAAACTGCGTGCGGGCGTTTTCAGCCAGCTTTTGTTGGGTGATATCGCGAATCGACCAAAGATATTCCCCCGTCGGTTGGTTCGCCTTGAGCAACGGAAGACAAGCGACGCGCCACACGCCGGCGGCGGGCGTGTCCCCCGGGATCACTTCCCAGGCTCCCCGTCGCCGCGACTGGTCCAAAAAATCCCAGGCGGGCATTCCCCCGGGATGATCGGCTAGCAAGGATTGCAGCGTGCGACCCACGATCGCCGCCGGGTCGGTCTGTCCAAACAGACCCAGCCAGGTGGGGTTGGCCTGGAGGATGACATCTTCGGCGTCGCAGATGGCCAGTCCTTCGGCGATCGCAGCAAAGACCCCCTCCCAGCGTTGGCTGGCGGGACTTGCCAGGATTTGGCCCAGGCGTTCCTCCAAGGAGCTCCAATGGCCGCGTTCTTGAAATTCGCGGATTAAAAGGTTCCACCCCTGCGCCGCGGGTGCGTCGGCGGGGAGTTCGCGCAGCCTTGATTCCCACTGAACGGGAGCCCGCATGATCGATACCAACTGATTTTCGATTTTCTCATGAATGCCGGCCGCGTGGCGCAGGGCCAGGGATCCCGCCAGCAAAAAGATGATCGGCAGCACTACCCAGGCCGCGGCCCAACTAGCCAAGGTTCCCTGGCTGGCCAGCAAGAGGGCCAGCACCACGCACGAAAACAGACCCGCCAGCCCGAACAAAAAATAGTAGTCGGTCAAGCGCCGGGTCAGCGGTAAATGCAGATTCGAGCGCAACATGGCCAAAGGGGCGCTGGACCGGACCAGTCGCGATGCATACGGCGGGGGGTGGGGGGGCGGGTGGGTACAATA
>JANRLT010000015.1 GCA_033762255.1 Pirellulales bacterium
TGCTGCGGGAGGATCGTCGCGGCCAAGACCAAGAGGCGACCGTGCTGCGGTTTTCGCAATGCGCCCTCAAAGGGCAGGCCCGGCGGCCCGACCTGGAAGCGCGGCTGGACGGCAAACTGGCCGACAAATTCGCCACCACCCTGGACCCCCTGGCTCCCACGGACCTGGCCACCGGGCCGCAACCCGTGCTCGAAGCCGTGCACAGCATGGTCCAAGAATCAGATCGCAATTATGTGGTGCACGTCGTGTCGGATTTTCGGGCCAAGGACTGGACCGAAACCGCGGCCCTGGAACAAGCGATTAAATCTCTTAATACATCCGGCGTTGAGCCTAACTTTATCACCGTGGTGGACCAGCGGCGTCCCAACCTGAGCTTGGTCAGCTTGCGGGTCTTGCCGGGAGCAAGGGCCGAAAATGTCCCCATAGGCGTGGAACTGGCGTTGGCAAATCTGGGGACCGAACAAGTCAAAAACGTTCCGGTAGCGATTATTGTCGATGATAAAAAGCCCGGGTTTGTCGAGCAATTTGAATCAATCAAACCAGGAGAAACCGCCTTTAAAAAGTTTGAAATCGGCAAGCTCAAGGCGGGACAACACACGATCCTAGCCAAAGTGGAAAACCCCAAACCGACCGAGGACACCTTGCCTCCGGACAATCAGCGGCAAACCACGCTCGAGATCGAAGCGGCCGCCCGCATCCTGTTAATCGAAGGGGCCAAGGTCGATTCCACTAATAAGACCGCCGTGGACACGCATTATTTGCAAATGGCCCTGGATCAAAAAGCGGCGGGATTGCAAACCACCACCGCCGATCCCCGCATTTTGCGCGATCCCAAGGTAAAACTGACGGACTTTCACGCGATCTTCGTGGCTAATGTCCGCCGTCTGGAAGAATCCGAGCTTAAGGCGCTCGAGGACTACGCCCGCGCGGGGGGCGGGGTGGCGTTTTTTATGGGGGACGAGGTTGATCCGCAGTATTACACCCAGCGGTTGTACAATAAGGGGGCGGGGATCTTTCCGGTTCCGCTGGTCGATACCACGATTCTACCGCCCAAAAAAGACGATCGACCGGATTTGATTTTTACGCCCCACGAAATCTTTTTTGACAATGTGCAGGACGCCTCGGCCGGGCGGGGGGGGGACGTGACTACGGCGTTTTTGCAGGCGGTGCTGGTTCAGCGTTATTTGGCCGTGGAAAAAGGTTGGGCCCCCTCGGCCAAGAGCACGGCCAAAATTATCGCCAAGTTGCGGAATGGCGCGCCGTTGATCCTGGAGAGCCGGTTTGGCGATGGGCGAATTTTGACGTTTCTCAGCGCGGCCAGTCCCGCCATGAAAAATGACGATCCAGCCACCATTTGGAATAACTGGGGGCGCGGCAATCCTAGTTTTCCCACCACCATTCAGCAAAGCCAGCGGTTTTTATCCGTCTGGAAACAGACCGATCCCATTCGTTTGGTCGGCTCGCCCATCCTCTGGGAAAGCCCGCCTGTGGAAAATCTGCTGGAGGATGTCGAGATCGAAACGCCCTACAGCGGCGTGCTGGCCACTTCCAAGGTGAAAATCGACAAAGCCAAAAATCCCTGGCGGCTCCAATACACCGACACCAACCTTGCGGGATTGTATTTCTTGGGATTTACCCGCCCCGATGGCAAAAAATTCACGCTCCGTTATCCCTACAATATCGACCCGCGCGAGGGAGACCTGGCCACGGTAAGCGGCCAGACCCTGACCGAGAGAATGCCCGACGCCAAATTTGTGTTTGTCAGTCGGGACGCCAGCGCCGCGGCCAGCGGCGACCGCGATAAAAACAATATCAGCATTTGGGTTTTGTACCTTTTGATTGCGCTGCTGGTTGGCGAACAGATTTTGGCTTATTCGGCCAGTTATCACTTGCCCTCGCGAACGGGGGGTGCGCCATGACGCAGGCAATCTCACTATCAATGGAAGGGATGGCAAATTTGTCAGGCATTCTCGGTTTTCCATTGCTATTGGGGCAAACACTTCCCCCCCGCTACGAATTTGCCCGGCTGCAGACCTTTACCGAAAACTGGCATTACGCCCTGTTGGCTGTCGTCTGCGCCGCGGTCATTGGATTTGTCATTTATATGTATCGCCGCGACAGCGCCGAACTCCACCCCGGCGTGGGCGTGGCGCTGATGTTCTTGCGATTGGTTGCGTTTACGGGATTGCTGTTGCATTTTTTACATCTGGAAAAGCGCGACCCGCGGGTCGCGGTGGAACATTCGCAGGTGTTGGTCGCCATCGACAGCAGCGTTAGCATGGATCGCGCCGATATGTCGCCGGGGGGAGGGACCAGCGGCCCGGGACGGTTAGAGGCGGTGATCGAGTTTTTAAAAACCAGCCCCTGGTTGGATGAGTTGCGCAAACAGCACGAGGTGCTGCTGTACCGCTTTGATAACGAACGGCGGGCCATCGCCCGGCTGCCTAAGTTAAATACTCCCGCCGCCACCGGAAATAATGCTCCCCCATCAACCGCCACCACGGGTCCAGAACCCGGCGGTACGGCCGGGACTGGCGGTATTTCCGGATTGAACAATGGCGAATACACCCTGCGCCCCCAGGACATCCGCTGGGAAGAATTGACGGCAAATAAGGGGACGGAATCGCGCTATGGGCAGATGTTACGCGAATTCATCGCCGACCAAGGAAAGCAGCCCACGCTGTCCGCTTTGCTCTTGATTGGCGATTTTGCCCATAACTCGGGCCTTGCTCCGGATATCGCGGCCAAGGACGCCGCCGCCGCCAAATTGCCTGTGCATACCGTGGGCGTGGGTTCCGCGGAAGTCCCGGTCAATATCAGCATCGCGGACTTTCGCGTGCCGCCGCGGGCCTATCCGCGGGATAAGTTCAAAATCGGGGCGCTGTTAACCGCACGGGGACTGCCCCGACGCGGCGCTGGTACGGACGCCCAACAGGGCAGTTGCACGGTGACCGCGGACCTCTATATGAAGCCCGCCGCCGCCGATGGCAAGGAATCCGCCGATCCTGGGACGCTGGTCACAAGTCAAACGCTGAATTTGCGCGAAGGGACCGAGGAACCGTTCGAACATGAATTGCCGGGATTGCCCGATCCCGGCAAATTGACTTTTACTTTGGTGCTCAAGGGGAGCGACCTTGCCAAGGACGCCAACAAGGCGGACAACCAGGCCCAGGGTGACCTAGAGATCGTGGCCCGTTCCAATCGGGTGCTGCTATTTGCAGGCGGACCGATGCGCGAATACCAGTTTTTGCGCAATCAGTTGCATCGGGACAAATTCTCGGAGGTCCACATCTGCCTGCAAAGCGCGGAAGAGGGGATATCCCAGGACACGGGAAAAATTTTGGACTACTTTCCGCAAACGCGCGAGGAACTCGCCCAATACGATGTGATCGTGGCTTTTGATCCCAATTGGCAGGAATTGACCGAGGAACAAATTAAGCTGTTGGATGATTGGGTGGCCAAGGATTCGGGGGGCTTGGTGCTGATTGCCGGGCCGGTATTTATGGACGAATGGTTACAGACGGACGAGCGCACTCGCAAACAGCTTAAAACAATTCGTTCGCTCTACCCGGTCGAATTTGACAGTCGACTGAGCGCGATCAACAACTCCAAATTCGAAAACGAAACCGCTTGGCCGATCGAGTTTACCCCGGAAGGACGCTTGGCCGACTTTTTGTGGCTAGGTTCCACGGCCGAAGAGAGCGAACAAAACTGGCAGGACTTTACTGGCGTGTATGGTTTTTACCAGGTTCGCGGGCCAAAGCCGGGCGCGCTGGTGTATGGGTATTTTTCCAATCCCGACGCCTCCAGCACCAGCGGCAAGCCGGTCTACATGGCGGAACAGTTTTGGGGGTCGGGCCGGGTGTTTTATCTGGGAAGCGGTGAAATGTGGCGGCTGCGACGGTTGGGGGATGGTTATGTCGAGCAGTTCTATACAAAGCTGATGCGGCATGTCTCGCAGGGGCGGTTGTTGCGCGGGTCGCGCCAGGGGGCGTTGCTGCTCGACAGAGAGCGTTATGTCCAGGGAAGCCAGATCCCCTTGCGGGCCACCCTGCAGAACAGCCGGTACGAACCATTAGAGGCCGCCAGTGTCGAGGCCCGCGTGCTCTTGCCGGATTTAACTTCAAAGACCGTCCTCTTAAAAGCGACCCCCGACCGGCCGGGGTTGTTTAGCGGATTTTTTAACCCGCTGACCGTGGGGACGTATCAACTGCAACTTCCCATTCCCGACACCGACGAAATATTAACCAAACGGATTCAGATTACCGCCCCGCAGTTAGAGGTGGATAATCCCCAACGAAACGATGCCGTGGGCAAGACCATCGCCGATTTGACGGGGGGAAAATACTATGTCGGGTTGGCTGACTTACTGGGCAATACCGAGCGTGGCGTGCCACCGCTGGCGTCGCTGCTGACCGACCAAACGCGGGAGAAACGCGAATACGGCGTGGACCAGGACTTTGAGCGGGAATGGCTCAAGTGGCTCATGATCGGCATTGTGACGGCGCTTTGCCTGGAATGGATTATCCGCCGAGTTTGCCGTCTGGCTTGATTCCTACTTTCGATGCGTAATTTACCCGCTGATACCTTAAACTTTCATTGCAGATTTTTACTTCCAGACGCATGGCCACCGCTTCCGCACACGACCGCGCATTTTCGCAACTTTCCGAATTGCTCTCGAGCGTCCGCGCGCGATTGAGACGGCATATTTGGCTGGAAGGGGCGTTGGCCATCTTAGCGCTCTTGTTTGCCGCTTTTTGGGTCACCCTGGGGATTGATTGGACCTTTGAGCCTCCTCCCTGGGTGCGGGGCCTCATGTTGGGGGTGGTGGGGGCGGGGGTCTGTTTTTTTATCGAGCGTTATTGGCTGCGGCGTCTGCGAGTGCCGGTCACCACTAACAATCTGGCGGTGCTGCTGGAACGGCGTTATGGAAACTTTCGGGACAGTCTGATCACCACGGTCGAGCTGGACGCCCAGCCCGTCCATGCCGGGCAGTTCCATCCCGACATGCTGGCCGCGACGCGCGGGATGGCGCTTGACCAGGTGCGGGAAGTGTCAATCGACCGCCTGTTTGATCGTACGGCCCTGACGCAAAAGTTTTTATTGGCGGCGCTCTTGGGGGGCGGGATGCTGGTATTTGCCCTTAATGCGGCGGAGCCGTTTCAGGTTTGGGTGCGGCGGTGCTTGTTATTATCCCCGGAACTTTGGCCGCGCAAGACGGCGCTGTCGATCACCGGTTTTGCCGATAAGGTCGAAAAGGTCGGCCGCGGGGGGGAGTACACCATCGTGGTGCAGGCCGATCCAGCCAAGGTCGTGCCGGAAAAAGTCCTGATCCGCTATCAATACGAAGACGGTCTGCGGGAATCCCAACCCATGGAAGCGGCCCGCGTTACCGCCCCGGGGGAGCCGCGCTTATTTACATTCAAAATGGCGGACCTAAAGCAATCCGTCGCGTTTGACATTAGCGGCGGGGACGCCCGTCTCAGCGGTTACCAGATCAAAGTGGTGGATAACCCGGCTGTCGTCGAAAAAGCCATCCAGCAGACGTTTCCCGGCTATATGGGCCTGTCGCCAGCAACGGTCAAGGTGACCGACGCCCAGCAAATTCGCCTGGCGACAAACGCCGTCATTCGCGCCCGTACAAATAAGCCCCTGGCATCGCTGCGTGTCCAGCGCATCCAGGGGGAAGACGCCGCTACTGAATCGCTGGGCTATCGGTTGATCGATCCCACGCAGTTTGAGGTTGTGTTGGGGCCGGTGCTGGCCGACCAGACCATTACCTTTTCCCTGACCGACACTGATGGCATCACCAGCCGTGATCCGGCGCGGTTGATGCTTAGCGTGTTGCCGGATGAGCCTCCCCAGGTGGGACTGCGCCTGACGGGTATCGGCAACGCCATCACGCCGCAGGCCCGGCTTCCCCTGGTCGGGACACTCAATGATGATTACGGAATATCGCGCGTCTGGGTGGAATATCAAATCGAACAATCGGCCGACTTGCATCAACGGGAATTGATTTTGCCCCCTCCGCGCGGTTCGGAAAGTGTCAAAACCGTGGATTGGAATCCGCAGACCGTTCCCGACCGGTACAAGGAATACACCGACGAAGCGCAATACCTGGGGCTGGACCTAGAGCGGTTGCGGCAAGCGGCCGAAGCGGCAAAGAAAAATGCCGCGGCGGCGCCTGCACCGGCTGTGCCTACACCAGCTGCGCCGGAATCCGCCGCACAGCCCGATCAAAACCCGGCCGCCGCCGGACCAGGGGCCGATGCCCCTACCGCCACCCCGCTCACGGTCAAAGTGGGCCAAAAGTTGGTTGTATTAACCAAGGCTCTGGATAATTCGACCTTGGAAAAGGGGCCATTTTTGGGGGCGGGAGAACGTTATACCCTGGAGGTGGTCTCGCCAGAGACCTTGGCCGCCATGCTCGAGGCGCGGGAAGTCGCCTTAAGGCAGCGTTTCGAGCGGATCATCGAGGAATTCAACATTACGCGCGATGACTTGTACGCGATGCAGTTCACCATTCGGCAAAAATCGACCGAGACGGACCTGGACGAGTTGGAACGCGGCATGACCGAAGGAGCCCCCGGCACGGAGAACGCCGCGGGTACGGGCACCGCACCGACACCGGCGGAACAACTGGAAATTCTCAGCCTGGAACGGCAGGAACTGACCAACCGCTCTCTGGAAAAACTGGAACGCAGCTCCTTTGAAACACTCACCGTGGCGAACGCGTTTTTGGACATCTTGGCCGAATTCGAAAACAACCGCATCGGCAATGAGCAAATCGATCAGCGTTTACGGCAGGAAATCGCCCAACCGTTAATCAATATTGCTGAAAAAATCGTTCCCCCCGCAACCACGGCCCAGCCGGTCAACAGCCAGCGGGAATCCCTGAAGGAACTCTTGGAACAGTTTAAGGCGGTTATCAACGACCCGGTGGCGGGTCCGCGGCGGCAAGCCGAATGTGTCGAACTGGCCGACAAGATTCTTTCCGAAATGCGGGGAGTCCTGGATAAGATGCTGGAACTCGAGGATTATAACGCCCTGTTGGCAAAGCTGCGTAAGCTGATTGAGGAACAAAATCAACTCAATGATAAAACTCGCCAGGAGCAAAAGCGGCAACTTTTGGAAGGAACCTAGGCAGGGCGCGGAGGGCCAGGGAGGATGGCAATGACACAAAGCCGCCGATGCTAGCGGCGGGTATAGGGGGGGCACAGGGGCAGGGGGGTGGCGTTGCCCTGGAAGGCCTCACTTTTTCGGTATAATTGGAACTTTTTTACCCCTTGGGGTACTAAGTATTAACCAGAATTTGCTAGCCAGCTTTTGGTCAAATATGTTAAATTGATGAAAATTGTGTTTGCGCGGTATAATTTGGCATGAAAAGTGTTGGTTAACCTGGAATTTGGGATTTCCCCCCCTTTTCCGGGCTTATGATGGCTAGCTGCCTAGGAACTAGGCGATCCGACGCTCTTACCCCTTTCAAAGTCCACTTTTGCTAGCTTCTGGGTCCTCTATGCACTCCTCCCCACGCCTCATTTGGAATGTTTTTTTAAGTCTGCTCTTGGGGATTGGTCTGGTTAAACTGGCCCTAGCCCAACAAGAGGGGGAAGAGTCGACCACCCCCGTGATCAAGGGTTCGCTGCCGCAAACGCAGGAACGCCTGGGGAACGAATTTCAAGATATCGAAAAGCTGATTTCCCGCTTAGCGCAGTCTTATGCCAAACAAGACCCTAAAAAGGCGGAGATCTTGCGACAGGCGTTTTCCACCAGCAAGCAAACGGGGATTGCGCTCAAATTTGACGAAATCGCGGCCTTGCTGCAGGAAGGGGAGTTTGCCAACGCGGGCAAGGGGCAGGGCCAATTGCAAAAAGACCTGCAAAAATTGCTGGAACTGCTGCAAAGCGGGGACCAACAAAAGGAGATCGATGACGAAAAAGCCCGGCTCAAGGAATACATTGCCCGGCTGCAGCGGCTGATTAAGGACCAAGAAGGCAAAATCGCCCAGAATGAAGGGGGGGTGGACCCGCGTGAACTGGCCACCCAGCAGAACAACACCGCGGACAAGACGGGTCAACTGGCGGACGACATTGCCAAAACCGAGGGCAAAAACGGCAAGAACCAATCGGGCGAGCAAGATTCCGGCAACAACCAAAATGGCAAAAACGCCAACGGCAAAAACGAGTCCGGCGATAATAAATCCGGGGATCGCAAGAATGGTGACAGTAAATCGGGCGATGCAAAATCCGGTGACTCTAAATCGGGCGATTCCAAATCCGGCGACAGTAAAAATGGCGACAGTAAATCCGGTGATAGTGAAAAGGGAAACAGTGAAAAAGGAAACAGCGAATCTGGCAAAAACGAATCGGGCGACAGTAAATCCGGTGACTCTAAATCGGGTGATTCCAAATCCGGTGACAGTAAAAATGGCGACAGTAAATCTGGTGATAGTGAAAAAGGAAACAGTGAAAATGGAAACAGCGAATCGGGCAAATCCGAATCGGGCAAATCCGAATCGGGCGACAGTAAATCCGGCGACTCAAAATCAGGGGACAGCAAGTCCGGGGATAGCAAATCCGGAGATAGTAAGTCCGGGGATAGCGAAAGTGGCAAATCCGAGTCCGGCAAAAGCGAGTCTGGTAAAAGCGAATCTGGCAAGTCTGAATCGGGAAAGAGCAAGTCCGGCAATAGCAAATCCGGCGACTCTAAATCGGGCGAGTCCAAATCCGGCGACAGTAAGTCAGGAAATAGCGAATCAGGGGATAGCGAATCGGGAAATACCGAAAGCGAAGGGGGCGAATCAGGCAATAGCCAATCGGGTGACAGCAAATCCGGGGATAGCAAGTCCGGGGATTCCATCACCCGCCGCGGGGATCAATCGGGTGAAGAGGGCGAAAACGCCGAACCCCCTCCCGCCGGCTCGGAAGACGTACCCGCCCGTAAGCGGTTAAAAGCCGCCGAAGAACGGATGCGCGAGGCCAAAATCAAGCTGGAAAACGCCAAGCGTACCCAAGCCCTCGATGCGCAAAAGAAAGCCCTCCAAGAACTTCAGGCTGCCAAGCAAGAATTGGAAGAGATTTTACGCCAGTTGCGAGAAGAAGAATTGGAGCGGGTGTTGGCCCAATTGGAGGCCCGCTTTCGCAAGATGCTGCAACTGCAAATTCAAGTCTACATGGCAACCAAGGGGATGGACAACCGCCCGGACGAGGAGCGGGGCCGCGACTTTGAAGTGGAAGCGGTCAAACTTAGCAAGCGTGAAAAAGTCATCATGGACGAATGCGATAAAGCGCTCATGGTGCTCAAGGAAGAAGGCTCCGGCGTCGCCTTTGCCGAGGCCGCGGAACTCATGCGCGAAGACATGGGGGGAGTCGCCAACCGACTCGAACGAACGAATGTGGGCGTGGTCACCCAGGGACTGGAAGAAGACATTATTCGCGCCCTTGAGGAAATGATCGCCGCCCTGCAAAAAGCCCAAAAAGAATTGCAGGCGGGAAAAGGTGGCGGCGGGGGAGGCGGGGGCGGACAACCGGATGACCAGCCCCTGGTTGATAAAATCGCCGAACTAAAAATGATTCGCTCCATGCAAGAACGCATTTTGCTGCGCACCCAGCGTTATGGCAAATTGCTGCAAGGCCCTGATGTCGAACAAGCGGAAAAACCCGAATTGGTCGAAGCGATACAGGGATTGGGAGAGCGCGAAGAGCGTTTGCACAAGGTTACCCGCGATATTGTGGTTGGACGCACCGAATAACCCGGCCTGGTTTTGCTTTTTTGGATGAGACGACATATTTTCCTTGGCGAGGCGGATTACTCATGAAACTGAAATTATTGCGACAACAGGGCCTGTGGGTCTGCCAGGCAGCAAGTGTGATGGCAGACCGTAAAACGGCAGTCCAAAAGGGGACGGCCTTGGTGGCTTGTTGGGGCGTGGCGTTGTTCATCGTCGCAGGTTCTTTATTTGCCCAGGATGCCCCCGCACCCGCGTCAGATCCGGCAGTGCCCGCCTCTGATCCGGCAGTGCCCGCGACGACCCCAGCTACGCCGACACCAACCACGCCCGCGGAAACGCCTGCGCCTGGCGCGGTTCCCACACCCCCCGCCGAGTCCCCCCCGCTAATTCAATCCAATTTTGGCGCGAATGAATTCACCAGTCAGGCCTCTTGGTCAATCCCCACGGCGGCCACGGCGCGGCGGCAGTTAATGGAATATCTGGACCAAATCCAAGCGACCGCGCAGCAGCGAGATCAAGTATTGACCCTGTGGCCCGAGACGGAATCGGGGGCCTTGCAGCCTGGAGAGATGCTTGACCGTTTGGCCGGCAGCCTGGCCGTGGTGGATCCCCGGGTGGCGGCCTTAGCGGATTTTTGCCGTCAACACCGGTCTGAGCGACTCTCCTGGAACTTTGACTGGCTCAACGATAGCGCCACGCATCCATTTGTCTCCCGCAACCTGCGGGTCTATTTTGGCCGTTGGTTGACCCAAGAGCGCTATTACGAGGAATCGCTGCTCATGTTGGAAAAACTGCAACCGACCGAGGTGCTGGATCCGATCTCGTTGTTGTTTTTTCAAAGTGTGAACTATCACACCCTGCTTTTCAAAAACGAAGGCCTGCAGACCATTGCCAAACTTTTTCAGCGGGCCGAGGAACTGCCTAAGCGCTATCGCTACCTGGGCTTGAGTATGCAACTGGATTTGCAGGGTCTCAAGGAGGATTCATTAGACCACGTGTCGCGGCGGATGAGCGATATTCAGCGGCGGCTCGATTTTGGCCGATCCGGCAAAAAGGTCCAGGGGGAAGAGCGAAAAGTGATTGCCGCCTTGGATAAACTCATCGAAGAATTAGAGAAAGAGAAAAACGGCCAAGGTCAGGGACAAGGCCAGGGCCAGGGTCAAGGGCAGGGACAGGGATCGGGCCCGCCAAATGGCATACAATCCAGCGGCCCCGCCAGCGAGAGCCAGATCGCGCGTGGCAAGGGGAACGGCGATAACGCCCGTAAAAATATCGGCAGCAAATCGGGCTGGGGAACGTTGCCAGCCAAGGAACGGGAAGAAGCCCTTCAGCAAATGGGGAAGGATTTTCCTTCGCATTACCGCGAAATTGTCGAGGAATACTTTCGCCGCCTGGCGGAGGCCGAATAATCCCGCTCCGGATTTTCGCACTGCAAGGCGATTTTGCCTATAATGGACACAATGAGGCACCCAGGCTGGGCGGGATGCCAATACTCGGTGGTTCCGGTGAACTTGCCGGTAGGTGACTTGCCAGGCAGGGACCGATTGTATTAGGCGGTATCCCGGCCAAGGCAGCCTCCCCGGGGGCATTGAATGCTACCGGCGCGGCAGTTGCCAGTTTTTAATGTAAATTTCCCGCGGGAATTATCCATGCAAGTATTTTGGGCCATCTTATCAGGCGTTTTATTGGCGGCTAGCGATGGGGATTGGACCGTTGCCACCATGGATGGCCAGAACATCCAGGGTAAAATAGGCAGCTTTTCCCCCACGGCCTTGGAGCTGACCACTCCCGCGGGTTCCACGGTTTCCATTCGCGCCAATCAGCTCAAGACGCTTACACCCCTGGTCGCTCCCGCTCCCTCCCTTACAAAGCCCGCGGTCTGGGTGGAGTTATTGGACCGCACGCGTTTGGCCGCACTCACCTTTGAGACCAAAGGCCAATTCGCGCAAGTTGAGTTACTGAATGGGGAAAAATTGGAGATTCCCCTCGCCGAATTGGCCACGGTTCAGTTTAGCGAAGAATTTAACCCCGATTTGCGCGCCAAGCAGGCGGAGGCCGCGGGGGATCAAATTGGCGTGAAAAAGAAAGCCAGTGTGGATTATCTCGAAGGCGTTCTGGGGGACGTAACCCGGGACGCGGTCAATTTTAAACTGGATGGCGACAACATTCCCGTGAATCGCAATAAAATAGCCAATCTGATCTATGTTGCTAAAAATCCCCGGGAATTCGACGCGCCCTTCGGTTTATTAATCGACTCCATGGGTGCGGAATATGCCGTGGCCAGATTGACACTCACCCCCGCAAAATTTCAAGTAACAACTTTAGCGGGCATCACGGTGGGGGTGCCGCGGGACACCGTGCGCAAGTGGGACTTTAGCGGCGGCAAACAGCAGTATCTTAGTGAATTAACCCACGAGAGCATCGCCGTCACTCCTAATCCTCTCTTGTATAAGGCGGATGTGCCCAATTTGGCGTTATATTTTGCCCCGCGATTTGATCGAGGGCATTTTGGCGAAAAATTTTTATTAGAGGGGCAGGAGTATGCCAAGGGAATCGGTTTGTCCACCAAAACCGAATTGATCTACAAACTTCCCCCCGGATACAAACGCCTGCAGGGACTGGTTGGCCTGGATGATGAAGTGGGGGATGAGGGGGAAGTATTATTCGTCATTTTGGCCGATGGCAAAGAACTGCTCCGGCAAGTGGTCCGTGGCGCGGATAAGCCGCTAGGTGTGGATGTCAGTATTGCCAATGTGCGCAAGTTGACATTAATCGCCGATTATGGCGAAG
Organism: Pirellulales bacterium; assembly: GCA_033762255.1. Lineage (NCBI taxonomy): Bacteria > Pseudomonadati > Planctomycetota > Planctomycetia > Pirellulales > Pirellulales bacterium. The sequence continues at coordinate 12,521 of JANRLT010000015.1, forward strand.
GGGCTCCACTGGCGTTGGACCTGGGGGATAAACTGAATTTTGTCGACGCGCGTTTGATAAAGTAACACTTGATTTTCCCCGCCGATATCCGCCGCCGCGGTGGATGTCCCAATTCGTGAGGCTGCTTTTACCCCCGCGATCATTTCCCTTCCTTTTGAAAGCTGGCTATGACAAAGATTCTTATATCCGGGATGACGCGCCGAAAAATCGCGGTCACAAGCGGGTTATTGTTGGCCGGGTTCATTTGGGGTGGGGGATGGTTTGCTCCGACACATTCTCCCGCCGCCGAACTCGATCCCGCCGTCGCCCAGCTAGAAGCCGCGCGCATCGCCGCCGTGAATAAGGCGCAGCCCAGCGTGGTGGCCGTCTTTGCCAAAGGGGGCGAAGGGGGTGGCTCTGGCGTGGTCATAACGCCCGACGGCTACGCCCTGACCAACTTTCACGTGGCCAAACCCTGTGGCAACTTCATGAAATGCGGACTCCCCGATGGCAAGTTATATGACGCGGTCATCGTGGGAATTGATCCCGTGGGGGATGTCGCGCTGATTAAGCTGCATGGGCGGGAGGATTTTCCCGTGGCGGAAATGGCCGACAGCGACCAGGTGCAGGTGGGGGACTGGTGCTTTGCCATGGGAAATCCGTTTTTGTTTGCGACCGATTTTACGCCGACCATTTCCTATGGCGTGATCTCGGGGACGCATCGCTATCAGTATCCGGCGGGGACGCTCTTGGAGTATGCCGACTGCCTACAGACCGATGCCGCGATCAATCCCGGCAACTCCGGCGGGCCCCTCTTTGACGCCGCCGGACGGCTCATTGGCATCAACGGGCGCGGCTCTTTTGAAAAACGCGGACGCGTAAATGTGGGCGTGGGTTACGCGATTTCCATCAATCAAATCAAAAAATTCCTGGGGGCATTGCGTAGCGGGAGAATTTTAGACCATGCGACCATGGGGGCTCAACTCAGCACGTCCGACACCGGCAAAGTGGTGGTAACAAATATACTGGAGGAATCGGACGCGTTTCGGCGGGGATTACGCCCCGATGACGAAGTTTTATCGTTCGCGGGCAAGCCCGTGAAAACCGTCAACGGTTTTAAAAACATCCTGGGGACCATTCCCCGGGATTGGAGGGTGCCGCTCACTTTTCGCCGCGAAAATGAGGAATTTAGCATTTTAGTTCGCCTGCGCGGCGTCCATCGCGAGGACGAATTGGCGGCGATCATGGCCGGCGAAGGGGAAGAAAAGCCTCCCGGCAAAAGGCCGGATGGACCCCCGCCAGAGAAAAAACCGGCGATCCCCGGTTTGCCCCTGGAAAAATTGTTTGGCAAGGAAAAAGAAGATGGTCCCCCGGCGGAGCTAAAAAAGCAGTTTGAGGCACGCACCGGTTATGCCAACTATTTTTTTAACAAGCTGGAACAAGACCGCCTGTGGCGGCAATTGAATCAACTGGGGGACTTTAAGGATTTATCCGGCACCTGGAAGCTATCCGGCGAGGTTGGACCCCGCGCCCCGTTTGAATTCGAACTCGGCCCGCAATCGGCCAAGGCGACGCTGCCGGTCGGAGATACCGAAATCGATGTGACGGGTGGTTTGGCCGAGGCGCTGAATCCCCCCGGCAGCGGCGGACTGTTGGCCGCGCTGCACCTGTGGAAAAAATACGTCGTGGGGGGACCGGCTAAATTTGGCAAGTTGGTTTACCTGGGCCAGTTGCCCTTGGCCAATCGACCGGACCTATGCGATGTGCTGGTCGGCACCACCGACGAGGTGGATATCCGCTTTTACTTTGATCCGCAAAGCCATTTGCTGACCGCCCTCGAGTTATTCACCGATGAAGCCAACGATCCCTGCGAGGTGTACTTTGATGGTTATCAAGAAATCGAAGGACGCCAGTGGCCGCGGCAGTTGACTGTGCAGTACGGCGACCGGACGTTTGGCGTGTTTCCCCTGACAAAAGTCGTGGCGGAATCCGCACTCAAAAAACCTGATGAAAAAGCCGCGGCCGCGCCCGCCACTGCCGGTGCGGCAGCGGAAAACGCCGCCACCATGAAAGATCCTCCCGCCGCTGATTCAGCGGAACCCGCGACCACAGAGGAAAAAACTACTCCGGCCGATTCCACCCCCGAAAAGCCCGCCGCCGACCCCTTTGGCGATTCTGCTCCCAGCGAAAAAACTCCCCCCACGGAACCGGGCAAATAGCCGCTTTCCCGGATATCACGCGTGATGGCCCGTAAGGCACGTTTCCAACTTGAGTTCCCTTTATTCATTAACATTATCCATGTCCTCCCGACTTTATTTTTGCCTTGCCGGGCGACACCTGGCGGTTTTGATTTTGGCCGCGCTTTGGGCGGGGTCAGCGCTGGATTGCCCGGGGGGGACAAATTTGCCCCAGATTATTCGCGACGCGCAGGCCAAGCAAGTCAAGTTATACGGGGCGGGTGGGTTTCGCGGGTTAGAATCCTACCAGTCTGGTTTTTTAATTTCGCCGGCGGGGCATATCTTGACGGCGTACAGTTATGTTTTGGATGCGGACTATATCACGGCCACCCTGGACGACGGGCGCAAGTTTGAAGCCAAGTTGTTGGGGGCCGATCCCAAATTGGAAGTCGCGGTGCTAAAAATCGAAGCCCCCGACAAAGAACTACCTTTTTATGATTTGACCCAGGTGGCCACGGCCGTTCCCGGGACGCGGGTGCTGGCGTTTAGCAATTTGTACGGCGTGGCCACTGGCGACGAACCGGTCAGCGTGCAGCGGGGCGTGGTTTCCTCCTCCACAAATTTAGAAGCCCGCCGCGGCGGCTATGACACCTTGTATAACGGTCCGGTCTATGTACTGGACGCCATGACCAACAATCCCGGAGCCGCGGGGGGAGCGCTCGTTAACTTGCGGGGCGAACTGCTGGGCATGCTGGGCAAAGAACTGCGCAACGCCCGCAATAACATCTGGCTAAACTACGCGGTCCCGATTTCCGCGCTAACCGAGGCGATCGAACGAATCAAATCCGGCAAAGCGCCCCCCGTGGGTAATGACCGGCCCAACCGCAAATTGCCCAACCCGCTCACGCTAAAGGCTTTGGGGATTGTGCTGGTCCCGAATGTCTTGGAACGCACGCCGCCGTTTATTGACGAGGTGCAATCCGGTTCACCCGCGGCGCGGGCGGGTCTGATGGCTGATGATCTGATCTTGTTTGTGGATGAACAATTGGTGCAGTCATGCCAGGCGCTCAATCGCTTGCTCGAGCGGATCGAACTGGAAACCCCGGTTAAGGTCATCATCATGCGTGAACGGATGCAGGTTCAGGAATTATTGGAAGTCACGTTGCAAGTGACCGCCGAACCTGCCGCCGCGGCCAACCCCTAGGGTTGCGATTGATCGGGGTTGTTGTGCTTTTCACCCTACAAAATTTTACCAACGGCTGATCGTATGTTTTGCGTGTTTGGGAATTGGCGAACTTGGTTGTTACTTGCCGCCGCGCTGTTGGTTGGCCCCGCTGTCGGCCGTTCCCAAGAATCGCCCCCCGGCGTCGATCCGTACGAAGCCGCCATCCAGGCCGCCGCTGAAAGCGTGGCTCCCCTGCTGGTGCGCATCGAGACACTCGGCGGATTTGAAAAAGTGGGTGACACCTTGATCGGGTCGGGGCCTACGACGGGTCTGGTGGTCAGCGCCGAAGGGCACATTCTTTCCAGCGCGTTCAACTTTGCCCAAAAGCCCGCGCAAATCCTGGTGTATCTGCCTGATAATACCCGTTATCCCGCGCAGTTGGTCGCCACGGATCATGGACATAACGTCGTTTTGCTAAAGATCGAAACCGATCGCCAGTTGCCGCTTCCCTCGGCCGCTCCGGCGGCGGAGATTGCCGTGGGACAAACGGCGATCGCCGTGGGGCGGGCCTTTGACGGCGATAAGCCAAACCTCTCTGTTGGCGTGGTAAGCGCGGTAAATCGTATTTGGGGCCGCGCCATCCAGACCGATGCCAAAATCTCCCCCAACAATTACGGCGGTCCGCTGATTGATCTGCGCGGCAGGGTGTTGGGCATACTTACACCGCTTAGCTTGACCCCCGGGGCGGATGACGCCGGTGTCGAATTGTACGATTCCGGGATTGGTTTTGCCGTTCCGCTGGCTTCCCTCGAGCGCGTCCTGCCGCGACTGAAAAAAGGGGAAGACCTGTATCCGGGGCTAATGGGTATCAGCCTCAAGGGGGGAGACCTGTATGGCACTCCCGCGGTGATCTCCGCGGTGCAGCCCAACACTCCCGCGTATGCGGCGGGATTTAAGGCGGGGGACACCGTGGTAATGATCAATGAAAAGCCGATCACCCGCCAGGCCGAGTTAAAGCATGCCCTGGGGCCGTTTTTTGCCGGGGATACCGTCACCGTCACGGTGAAGCGTGGAAAAAAGGAGACTCTGGAGCGGCAGATTAAGCTGATCGCCAAATTGGCCAAATACCAACACCCCTTTTTGGGGATCTTGCCGTTACGGGCCGCTGATCAGGAAAATGTAAAGGAAAAAGAGGACGCGGCGGACAATGAAAACAAACCGGCAAGCTCCAACGAAGGTGGCTTGGTGGTGCGGTCCGTGTATCCCGATTCCCCCGCCGCCAAAGGAGGCGTGCAACCGGGGGACGTGGTCATTTACGCGGATGAAAAGCCCATTGAGGAACGCGCGGCCTTGGCGGATTATTTAAATTCCCTGACAGTCGCGGACAAAGTCACACTGCGCGTGCGTCGCGCCGGGGGAGAGCATACCATCGCCTGCACCCTGGACAAACTGCCCGAAACCGTTCCGCTGGATTTACCCCCCGCGCGCCAGCCAGCGACGCCCCCCGCCGGAGATCCCCCCCGCACCGGCTTGATCACCTTTAAACTGCCCGAAATCGCCAATGAATGTGTCGCCTACGTTCCAGAAAGTTATCAAGCCAACGTGCCGCACGGTTTGGTGATCTGGCTGCATCCCGCTGGCGCTTATAAAAACGAGGAATTAGCCGCCCAATGGAAGGATCTCTGCTCCAAATATGACCTGATATTGGTTGCTCCCAAAAGCGCTGATGTGACACGCTGGCAAAAAAGCGAGTTGGAGTTCATTCGCAAGGCAGCGGACGACATCATGGCCAAATATAATATCGACCGCCCGCGGATCACCGCCATCGGCCAGGATGGCGGGGGAGCCATGGCGGCACTCTTGGCGGCGCAGCATCGCGCACTGGTGCGGGGTGTGGTGTTGATCAACTCCCTGCTGCCCAACGGCATCAAAATTCCCGAAAATGACCCTAATTATCGCCTTGCCATGGTATTGGCGGGGCCGGGATTGGGAAAGACCGGCGAAAAATATCAGGAACTGGTAAAAAAACTGCGTGACATGAATTATCCCGTCAGCGTGCTCAATCAAGGGGAAGTCGGGCGTCCCCTGACGGAACGCGAACTACTGGAGGTGATTCGCTGGCAAGATTGTTTGGATCGATTGTAATTTTTTCCAGGGACGCCATTCAACCGGCATCCAGGATTCCATTATTCGGGGGTAAATTGCCGTCTCGACGCCCGTTCTTTTTTTACCCTTGGTAAACCAGTTCCACGATTGAAACTTACCGGTGGTATTGCCCGGACGCCATGCCTTTTATGTTATCTCGACAACAAAGCCTGGGCTGGTTGGCGGCGGGGCTATTGTTGGCGGCGGGGGTGCTGGCCTGGAACCCCTGGGGTGGGGGCCATACCGAACATGCTGCTTATTCGCTGGTGCGGATGGGAGTTTTGGTGGGAATCTTATGGCTGGCGTGGCCAGACCTGCGGCGGCTCAATCCTTGGATGGTGGGGTTGGGCATGGGGGCGGGGTTGAGCCTGATTCTGTGGCCAAAGGTCTTTCCCGTGCTGGCGGTCCTCTTGGTGGCGGTTTATTTTTTGCGGCCCCGCTCGGCATAAGGGCCTTTCCGCAGCCCGATTGTGGCACACGCAGGATTTGCTAAAATTATATATTCACCGCCGCGTGGCGGAAAATCTTCCGTAAAAAACGGCAGTCAGCAAACTAATCCCAACTCTCCGCCCCGGGGCGGAATTCTTGGCATGGCCGAAGATTACTATAGTTTACTGGGCGTGCCCCGCACGGCGACCAGCGCGGAAATCCTCAAGGCGTATCGCGGCCTGGCGCGCAAGCACCATCCCGACCTCAATCCCGACGATAAGCAGGCCAAACAAAAGTTTCAGCAAATCCAAAAAGCTTTTGAAACGTTGAATGACGCCGAGAAGCGAAAGTTGTACGACCAGTTTGGAGCCGATTATGAGCAACTCGGTGCCGGTGGCAGGCCGGGGGGTGGAGCTCCTTACGGCGGGGAATGGTCGGGAACCATGCCGGAGGGATTTGAGGGGATCGATCTAGGGGATTTATTGCGGGGATTTGGCATGGGCGGGGGGCCGACGCCCGATCCCGTTCGCGGGACCAAGACCCGCGCCCGTCGCGGTCGCGCGGCGCAACCGGGTGACGACGTGCAGCGTGAAATCCTGGTCCCGTTTACCACGGCGGTTTTGGGGGGCAGCCTGGATGTGCCGGTCCAGCGGCCCGATGGCACGCTCGAGACCCTGGCCGTAAAAATCCCAGCGGGAATCGCCGCGGGGGGCAAAATTCGCTTGCGGGGCAAGGGAGGCCCCGGCGTCAACGGCGGTCCGGCGGGAGATCTGCTGCTGATCGCCAAGCTGGGGGGGCATCCCTATTTTAGCCGGGACGAACTGGATTTAGAGGTCAAGCTGCCCATCACCCTGGCCGAGGCGCTCCACGGTGCCAAGGTGGATGTGCCGACACCGGCAGGAGTGATCGCGCTAAAGATTCCCCCCGGGACAAATAGCGGCCGCCGCTTGAGGGCCAAGGGGCGGGGCATTGCCAAGGGGGACGGTACCACCGGCGATTTATACGCCGTGGTCCAAATTCAACTCCCTGAGGAAATTTCCCCGCAACTGCGCGCCGCCATAGACCAACTTCCAGAGGAAAATCCGCGCCAGGACCTAAAGTGGTAATCCGGCGGGACTTTTTTACGCCGCTTCATACAGCTCGCGAAGTTGCCGCAGCGCTAGGGGTAGTTGCCGCGGCGGCTGGCGGGGTTGACCGGCCCGCCGTTCGCATTCAGTCAACAACCGCAAGTCCGCATACGCGTCATGGGTTTCTAATTGGCGCGCTAATAACAATTCCCGCGGCTCCCGAAGTTCTCCCCGCAACAGCGGCAAATGCCGGATCAACCACTCTTGGCGGGGACTCATGATCCCCTCCAGCGCGTCCAATCCGGCGGCGACGGGGTCTTCCAGATCAATGGCCAATCCCACATCAGCCACCAGCGCGACCAGGGCCAGTTCCGTATCGGCCGGGCGGGCGCGGCGAACTTCCTCAAAAAACGCGAGCGCGTGCTCGAGCGCTGTCCCGGCCTGGGGGTCGCCGGTTTGTCCCCGCGGGGAATGCGGGACCCGGGCCAGCGGTTCGAGCAGCAGTTCAAATATTTGAAACCGGTCGATTTTGGCTTCCGCCTCTAACACCTCTTGCTCGAGGCAGGCGTCGGGATATTCATCGGCCAGCAAGCGGGTCAATTCGGCGATGCTGGCCCGTTCGATCGGTCGCCCCGTGATAGAGCTTTTGAGCACGGTATTGGCCTGGTTGGCCGGATAGAGGGTCAGTTCATAGGGATATTCGCCCACAATATGCAGATGCGTAAAGATTCGTTCGCCCGCCTCCTTTTTGACCCGTTTGCGCTCGATAGAATACGCGATCCCCGCGGCGGCCAGTGCGGCGGTGACGGGTTCCAGGGCGTCGGCAAACAGATGCACGTCAATATCCGATCCTTGGCGGATTGATCCGGACAGTACGCTGCCGATCAATCGGGGGCGAAAATTCGCCAGGATACGCATCAATCGCAGGGCCGCCAACCGCATCCGCCGCAACGCCCCCGAATTCTGTTCTCCCTCCAGCATCCGCGTGAGCGACTGCAACTGGCCGCGAACCTCGGCGTTGCTGGGCAGGTCCCGCGGGCGGACATCCGCCCCGCAGAGCCGCCGCGCGGCTTTGAGCTTGGCCCGTAGATATTCGGATTCGTCCCGCTCGTACATCAGACGGGCGGCCTCGTGGGCGATTTGCTGGCGGAGTTTGCCGGACATGGTCACCGTCCCTGGTGAAAAGAACAGGCGGGAAAAAGCACATACAGCGGCCGCGTGGTTGGGGTCGGGCATGCGCCGCCGGGCGCGCCAAAATTTTGGCCGGAATGTCGCGGCCCACACGGGTCGGCTTATTTTTTGCCGGGCTTCGCGGTTTCCTCTGTGGCGGCATCGTCATCCCGCGGCTTTTCCTCCACGATCTCAATTTGTGCGGGATCGCGGATTTCGATTTCGGGTTTTCCCTTGTGCATTTCAATCTTGCCCGTAACGCGAATCAGCTTGCCCGCAAAATGCAGCGCGGGATCGTCAATCTGGGCTTCTTTAAACTTTTCCAGATCCTTGGGAAAAATCACCACCTGAAAGTTGTCCTTGTCCTTGTAGTTTCCCTTGGAATTTAAAAAACAGGGGGATTTTTCGTTTTTTAAGTTCGACGACAGCACCTTAAATTCCACCACGCATAATTTGCCAACGTGGTCGGCCGCTTCCGCCAGCTTGATGGGGTGCGGTTTTTCCTGGTCGGCTTCCTGATCGGTGGCTTCCTTTTTAGGGGCTTTTTTATCGGCACCGCCCGCCGGGGGGGCTGGCTCCGCGGCTTGAACCACGCCCGGGGCGTGTTGCCACAACTCTATCGCCCCGCAGATGGCCCATGACAGACAAAACAACCGGGCAAATCGGCAAATCATCAGATGTGGCCCGCGCATGGAGGTGGTCCCCGGGGTTGGTAGCAAAGTGGTAATAAAAAAAGTTCAACCGCGCTTGGACGTTTATGCCAACTATTGTAAACCGACCGGAAAAATTTCGCCTAGGGAATTTGCCAAATTTTGCCGCCCCACCCTTAACAATGGCCTATTTATGGCTCCGACGAGTCCCAGGGGCTGGCGGGGCGGTGCAGTTGGGCCCGCGCTTGTTCGGCCTGGTCGAGGGCGACGCGTGTGGGGACCATTAGCCGTTCTTGCCGCATTTCGGCCATGATTCCGGGCAAATTAGCCAGCAGGCAGGCCCCTCCCGCCACTAGGACAAAGACCACCGGCGACTCCCGGTCGTAAATTCGATTTGCCGAATTCGAATACTCCAGAATAATCATCCAAAACGGATTGGTCCAATAGATCAAGGAATCCGCCGATACCACCGGGCGATCCAAAAAAACCAGATAAATCATCGGCCAGCCGATCCCGCACAGGATCATCAGCACATGCACCAAAATCCGCAAAAAAAACGAGCCGACATACGATCGCTGGGCATAGCGCAGAAAGATCGCCCCCAGGCCGAGGTACAGCATAAGATATCCGCCGATCATGAGCGCGACGCGGGTCATGCTAAAATTTAGTCTCCAGGACTGATAATAGTTATTTAAATTTGAAGTCTGCAAACTGGAAAACCAATAATATTCCAAAAACACAAACATCGCCGCCACGGCGATATAGTTGGCCAGCGCGTACAAATATCCCCGTCCCGGACCGGGGTACAGCCAGCTAAAAAAGACTTTGGCAAGCTCTGACCGGGGTAGTTCCCGCTTGACCCGGGGGGAGAGCAAATCGGATTCGCCGGTGGCGAATACGCCCATGATGTACCAATAGGCGGCGGAAACCAGAAACAGCAGGCGCATGATCAACTGGGCCTCGCCGGGGGAGTTATCGTTGATGATCAGTTGCAGCAGCGCGCAGGCCCAGCCAAAGAATAGCGCGTGCTGGATGACTGTCCAGACCCGCAGCGCGGTGGCCCGGTTGTCGCTGGGAAAAGTGATTTGCGATGCCCCGGCTAGATAAAACAGATAGCCGGTGGTGGTGATTGCCAGGATTAATCCGACCTGCACAATCCAATAGAGGGGAGTCTCTAACCCGCGGGAAAAGACTTGGCTTTGGATTAACTCGTACATCAGGGGCTGGCAGCCATAAAAGGCCAAAAACAGGCCAATGATCAGACCCACCATGACCAGCGTTTGCCAAAAGCGTTCCTTGGTCACGGTGGCCAGCATGAGCGCCGCGGTGGTGAATAAAAGCGACGCCAACACCAAATAAAGCAATACAAAACCGATCGTGGGAAAGTCAATCCCCCGCAGCATGTAGGTAAAGGTCAAACAAGGGACGACCGCGCTAAAATAGAGCAGCATTTGCACGACCGCGCTGGCGAATTTACCCCCCACGATCTGTCGAGGAGTCAGGTTGGTGACGGAGAGTAGCTCAAACGTCTTGTCCTCGGTCTCGGTCGCGAGCGAGCGAAAGGCCATAAACGGCACAATAATCAACAACGGAAAAGAAAGGATCGCGCTGTATCCCTGAAAGACAAAATCTCCGGGGGTTTGCTGCTGTTGGCCGGAACGGATCCACGTTGCGCTAAAAAACGACCAGATCCAGCAGGCCCCCAACATCAGCAAAAAGGTAATGAGGAATTGCCGGCTTTTGAGCGCTTGGCGGCATTCCTTGACCAAGATGGGGTTAAACCATTCCCCGGCGGTTTCCAACGTATCGTCGATCGCGTTGGCCCAGCCGCGCGGCGCGAGGCCCAGGGGAATATCAAGCGCGGCGGCTCCTCCCGCGGTACCCATCGTGGCTGTCGGGTGGGAAATAGCTGACCCTATACCACCGAGTCCCTCCCGGCCCCGGGATGTTAAGTCCGACTCGACGGCATCCGGGCCTGGGGAAATTGAAATGGGATCGCTCATTGGACTAGCCCCTTGGTGACTTGGATAAAGACTTCTTCGAGGGATTTCTTTTGCGCGCCAAAGGCCACCACGGGAAAATCCGCCAGGATGAGTTGCCGCAGCAGGGCGGCCTCGTCCAGTTCGTTCCCTTCCAGGGCAAAGCTAAGCGTTTCGCCGCTGCGCTGCACTTCGGCGATTTTGCCGGTGGCCAGCAGCCATTCGCGCGCCGCGGCGGCCCCTCCATCACCCAGCACGCGCAGGCGAATCCAGACCCGCCGGTCGTCCCCCGATTGTTCATGGGTCAGGCGCTCTGGCGGACCGACGTACAAGATGCGTCCCTGTTCGATAATTCCCACCAGGTCGCACATTTCGCCCAATTCGCTGAGGATGTGAGAGCTGATAAGGATTGTTTTGCCATCGGCGGCAAGCTGGCGGATCATTTCCCGCAGTTCGATCCGCGCCCGGGGGTCCAGCCCCGCGGCGGGTTCGTCCATGATCAGCACCGCCGGGTCATGGATGATGGTGCGTCCCAGGCAAAGCCGCTGCTTCATCCCTTTGCTCAGGCCGGTGATCGGTTTATCGGCCAGTTGATCAAGCTGGGTAAAGTGCATCACGCGGGAGAGCGCGCGGCGGCGGTCGGTCCCCCGCAGGCCGTAGGAGCGGGCAAAAAAGTCCAGGTATTCACGGACGTTGACGTTTGGATAAACGCCAAAGCTATCCGGCATAAAGCCCAGCCGCGCGCGGACGCGGTCGGGATCATTGATGGATGAAAATCCATCCACAAAGGCATCGCCATAGTTAGGCAGTTCCAACGTGGCCAAGATCCGCATGCTGGTGGTTTTGCCCGCGCCATTTGGCCCGATATAGCCAAAGACCTGGCCCCGGGGCACGCAAAACGAAATATCATTGACCGCCTTGGTCTTGCCAAAGGAGCGGTGCAAATGACGAAACTCGATCATCGGTTGCGTGGCTATCATGGAAGTTGCTTCAATTACAAATTACAAATTAAGAATTACGAATTGATTCGCAATCATAAATCGTTCTGACTGCCGCGACCCACGATTCTCGACCCTTAACCCGCCGATGCCATCGGCGGCTTTGTTAATTTCAGGCTCAATCCCCAACGACATATCTGCCTCCCGTCTCCCGTCTCCCGCCTGCCTTCTCCCGTCTCTCGCAACCCGCCTCCCGCGACTCGCCTCACCATTTTCCAATCACCAAATGCAGTCCATGCGGTTCCACACTAGCGGCGGTCCCCAACTCCAGATCGGGTTGCTGCTCTAAAATGGCGTAGTAGGTCCGTCGGGGGGCGGAGTCGGTCAAGCTCAACCAACGGCCGTTGATGGCCGCCTCCAGGGGATCGCCTTGCGGCAGGCCCCCCGTGGGATCAACCAAAGAGGGAAAGGGATTGCTGGTGCTCGAGTTGTACCCGCCGCTGATAAAAAAATCCAAATCCGCCCCTTTGGCAAAATCGACACACTGCTGATTGACACTCCCCGCGGGAATAGCGGTGGCGTTGGCCGCGGCATTATCTTCAAGATTGGCCAGGACATGCCAATTCCCCTGTTCATCCTTGATCAGCGCTTTTAAAATTTTGGACCCCAGCAAGTTTTGCACCCGCAACGTTCCGGAGCTGTCGGCGAACTTTAACTGACGACGGCTGGTCTGGACCCGGTTGGTCAAAAATTGCACCGGCACGCGGGAAAGCAGCCACCCCTGCCTGAGCGATTGGATCTTCCGCGAGTTTGCATCCCCCTCCGCCAGCCAATCCAGCCGCAATTCATTTCGGGAATTATGATCTTGCCTAATGAGCGGGTAGATCGCGGTCTGGTCGGAAAACGCCAGCCCCGCGCTGGGGGCGATACCCGCAAAGTACGACAACCGTCCCCGGACAATTTGCCGTTCGGCCGATTGATCCAGCCAGGTGACGCTGCGGGTCCGCAGGCGCACCCCCAAGCCGTCAGAATACAAGGTATACAACAATAATCCGCTGGTAATAACCAACGCGCTTAGCGGGATGGTTATGAGCAGCCAACTCAGCCTCTTTTTGCGGATCAAATAAAACAAATTCATCGGGCCGATAAATAGCACAAACAGCGTGATCAATATTTGAAACGCGGTGATCGGTGGTTCTCCCACGCCGGCGATATAAAAATCGGTGGGGTTGGAAGAATGGGGGGAAGAGCTGGACTCGACCCCTTGTTGTTGCGACCAAGTGGGAAGGTGATGCAAAATTGGCGTGTAGTCGGGGTTGTTGTTTGCCTCGACCGCCACGCCGATCACCCAGCCGCTGCCAAACGGGCGGCAGGCGATCAACGTATCCGCGGGCCAGCCAGCTTGAATCAGCCGCTGCCGGTAATCGTCCGTCTGGGCGCCGGAATGGGGATTTTGCAGGCGATCCGGCACTTTCCAACCGGAAAAGGCTTTTTCATTTTCAGCCGCTTGATTCGCGGGCACATTTTCCACCCAATCATCCACCTTTTGCCAGATACTTCCTTGGGTTGGATCCGGTGGAAGCTCCTGCTCCACGACCAAGAACCCCCCGCTGGCAACCCAGTCCCGCAGCGCGCGGGCTTGGGGGGGGAAATTCTTTTGTAGGTTGGTCAGGTCGTCGGGCCTGGCCAAGGTTGCCACTAGCGTGGAATACCCTAGCCAGTTGGTGGGAAGTTCCGACAGCGAGGAAAGTTGCGTCTCTTGAAAATTGGGGTTTTGGTACATTAAAAATGATGTCGGTTGCCCCTGGGAACGGGTATTGGCAATTTGCAAATGGGAATTTGCCATGGCGGGAGAAGTGGCCACGCGTAGGACATGGGTTTGGAAACTATCCCCCCCCACGGTCTGATAATTTGGAGGGATCTGAAAATCCGAAAGAGTCAGAAATGGCGAGGTATTATTAAACTGTCCCCGCTGATTTACAAAGTAAAAGTTTTGAAAAGAAAGTTCGGGCACGGGCTTGCCGTCGATGGAAGTTTCAAAATCATAATTGCCATAAAAAAACGACGCCGGAACCAGCATGCTATGTGCTGATTTGGCATTGGCCGGCAAAATCATCCTGTCGGAAATGCGCCAGGAGTTTTGCGAAAGCCGATGGCTGTAGACAAATTGAATTTCCCGATCGACGGCCACGGGAGCGGTGGTTTTTACCGTAATTCGCAACGGACGATAACCTGGACCATCCGGCCAGGTGTTGTCCAGTTCTAATTCTAATTGCGAGGGATTGGCAACGGGTACCGAACCGGGAGGAAAATTAATCGAGAAATTGGTTAGCCCCTGCGCCGTGGATCCGGGATTAAGTGTGGAATTAGGATTAACAGACGATTGCTGAAAACCCGGGAGATAAATTTTTACTCCCTGCGCCGCCGCCGGGAAAGCGGCGCAAAACGCCACGCAGACCGACGCCAAGATGGTTATCGTCCAAGTTCGCATGCCCACGACCCGTTATAAAAAGGGTAAAAACAAAGCCGAGGATGGTGTCGGCGGTGTGAGTATCATGGGTTGTGGCCCATTGAGATTTTGCCTGTGCCGCGTTATTCGTTTTCCGAGATATTGGCCGGTCGCATGCCGACGGGGGATTCTTGTTCCGCGCCCGGGACCATGGCCGGTGTGACCGAGCGGCGAAACGGGGTCAATAGCCCCATGGCATAGACTAGCCCGAATAGTAATGCCGCCGAGAGGGCGCTGGCCAGCAGCAACAACCCCGCCGCCGCGGCCCCATACATCCAACTGCGGTCGCTTTGAAATAAGGTAATACAAAAGAGCAGTAACGCGCCGATCAGAATACCCAGGAGCAACCGGCTCAGAGTGAATTGCGGCAATAGCATGCTGGATTTCCGTAATAGTAAATATACATGGGCGAAAAGCGCGGGATTTGGGATCGTTGTCGCTGGCTCCAATATAAAGATATTTTCCCGCCACTGCAAAAGAGAAACCGGTCAAAGCCGAATCGCCAACGCAGTCCCGCCCAAGCATGTATTCCGCCTGCAACCATTCGCTCCGTGGTTAAAAATCTTGGCAAATGGTCAAAACCCCCCCTTCCGGGCCAGTATTTCCGATAGGGCCGTTTTCTTGATTTGAAACGGAATCAATCCCGAGGCACAACTTGCAAGGGGCGTAAAAACGCCTCGATCACTTGCCGCTGGCGCTCCTCCCCGGTCTGTTGAAATACGGTCCACAGATTTAACAAAATGCGTCCCAGCCATTGCGGGTGCGCGGCAAGCGGAAGTTCATCCCATGTGAGTTGAATGGACTGCCCCAGCACGCGCGAAAGCTGCTCGGCGGCTTCCGCGGTGGAGAGCAGTCGTCCCCCGGCAAAGGGATCAATAAGTTGCCAATCGGTCGTGGCAGAGCCGTCCGCCATGACCGCCGCCAAAAAATGCCCCGGCGTGTTGACCCCCTCCACCACTAAGCCCACGCGCTCGGCGACGGCTTTGTAGACCAGCGTTAACAGCACCGGCAAACCCCTCCGCCGCTCCAAGACCAGGGGCAAATAACTCATTTGCGGCTGATAATAATTTTCGGGATCGCCACGAAATCCCAGCGTGGCAAATAATTCTTCGTGCAAGTGGGCCAATACCGCCGTCGGCGCGCGGCTGGTCAAGGGACGAATCACCGTGGAGGCGATATCGTCAAGTTGGCGAAGTGACTGATCGGGATGCCAGTCGCTGTTGACCTGCCAGGCAATTGCCCCCACCCCCCGCACCAGCGAGTCCGTCTGGTCCAGTGTGGCCAGTTGCGCCTGGTAAAATTGCCAGACCTCGGGCCGGATCAGGTGGGGAGAAATTGGCATGGTCATTTATTGGCAACAAGTCGGAAAGACGGTTTCGGCGTCATTGCGAATCGTTAAATTCTTCAAGCAGCCTAAAGTTTATTCGATTTCCAACTCACAGATAGCAACATGCGATTGATCCCACAGGCCATTTGTAAATGTGGGCCATAGGCCCAACCTATCCCAGCCTAGGGCAAGCGCAGCGTCGCCCTAGGTTAATAGAAACCACAATAAGCAGGGTCATCGGCCCGATTCATCCGCCTCGACCCACGGTAATTTGGCGGCCAGTTCCTTGGATTTGAAGCTGCGGCCCCCACGACAATTACTTACCTTTCCGCAGTTCCTCCACCAACTCGCGGGCGTCGTACACTTTATCCAACGCTTCGATGATTCCCGCCGAATGAACCGAAACCGCGCGGGCCTGGGTGTCGGAATAGGCAAAATCAAGCACTAATGACTGGATATTGCCATCAAAGATGATCCCCACGATTTCGCCCGCGCGATTTACCACCGGGCTACCGCTATTACCGCCGATGATGTCCGCCGTGCTTATAAAGTTAAACGGCGTATCAAGGCGCAGGCGATCCTTGGCCTTGATCCAACTTTCGGGAAGTTGAAACGGGTATTTATTGTCATGCTTTTGCGCATGTTCAAAGGCCCCTCCCAGCGTGGTCCACGGAGGGACCACCGTGCCGTCCGGCTCTGTAAAGCCACGCACCGTCCCAAAGGCCAGCCGCAGGGTAAACGTGGCGTCGGGATAGACGCTGGTCCCGGCGGTGGCAAAACGGGCTTTGGCGATTTTAGCATACGCCTGGCGCAGTGGTTCCTCCAGGACCGACTCCATCGTCTTGCGCACTTCGCGGGCGGCCGGATCCACCAACAATGCGAGCTTGATCATCGGGTCTTCGCTGGCCTTGATCGCCGCCAAGCCCCCATCAAAGAGTTCCTGCCGATAGGCAATATCCCGCAATTTGCTGCCGCGAATCAGTTCCGCCGCCCGTTCCCGGGGGGATTTGCCCGCTAGCACCTGGGCCAGCAGTTCGTGCCGCCGTTGGCTGGTGGCGGAATCGGGCTGCACCGCCCAGCCATCACCGGCTTGCATTTCCTGGTACAAGCCCAGGGAGTCGGCCAATTTGGCGATTTCCAGTGCTTCGTAAAGAGGCGCGGCGGAAAAGAGTTCTTGCTTGAGCGAGTCCAAGGCGGATTCGCGGTACTCGCGCAGGCGTTCGGCGTTGGGTTTTTCCCGCTCGATCGCCAGGCGCACCAGATCGCGGGCGATGTCAAAATAGCGGGAATCAAACGCCTCCGCCCGCTCCAACAGCAGCAATTCAAAGTAAATCGGTTTGATCCCCGCCAAACCGTCGGCAATTTCGGTCCAGGCGGCGGCGTTCTCTGATTGGGAGGGATCGTTTTTGAGAGTGGCCCGCAGGTGGTTCTCGGCGGCGACTTTGGCCTGCATCACGGCGGGATCTTGCAAGCCCGCCAACCCCCCCAACCGCGCTTTGCGGCTATTTTGAATGCCAAACAATTCATCCTGGGCCTGGAGCGCGTTTTCGGCATTGCGGTCGCTGTAGTTCTTTAATAGGACTTCGCGCCGTTTGAGCAAATTAAGCTGCCAGGGGAATGTCCAATCTCGCATAAATTCCAGATGGGCGACGGTGTTTTGGCGATCGGTCTTGCCGGGATGGCCGGCGACAAAGACCAGCTCATTTTCCGCCGCGCCGTGCGCGCTCCAGGTCAGATGGTGAGGCACCTGGGCGGGTTGGCCGTTTTCGTACGCGCGAAAAAAGCAAATATCCAAGTCATAGCGGGGAAATTCAAAATTGTCCGGATCCCCACCAAAGAACGCGATCTTGTGTTCCGGGGCAAAGACCAGCCGCACATCGGTGTATTGCTTATAAGAGTACAGATGATATTCGCCCCCCTGGTACAGGGTGACCACATCGCTGCGCAGGCCGGTTTTTTCCTTGGCCGATTGTTCGATGGTGTTCATCGCGGCGCGGCGGGCTTTTTCGGCGTCGGCGGAGGACATTCCGTCCTTGACCGCCGCCATGACCTGGGGCGTGACATCCTCAATTTTGACCAGAACATTTAGTTCCAGATCGAGGCACTTGATTTCTTGATCCAGGGACCGGGCATGAAAACCGTCGTTGAGATAGTCGTGCTCGGGAGAGCTCAACTTGGCCAGCGCGTCCGCCCCAACGTGATGATTGGTCATGACCAATCCCCGTGGCGAGACAAACGATCCGCTGCCGCCGCTATTAAAGCGCACCGCCGATTGCCGCAGATGGGACAGCCACTCGGCGGAGGGGGAAAAATCATAGCGCTCCCGCAGGGTGGCCAATGGCGGATTGGTAAAGAGCCACATCCCCTCATCGGCGCTCAGCCGGGGTGCGTGTGATAATAGAAAGGTGGTTGGCATCAACAGGGAGGCCATAAACAACCCGAAGGAAAAGAAAGTTGATCGTAAATTCGAGGCGGATGCCATAAAAATATTCCAAGAAAACTAGGCGCAATTGTGGGTTACGAAAGAAATGATTCTCCCGCACACGCCTATTTTATCGGTTGTCTGTGGAAATGCCAGAGCGGAGGTAGCGGGGCGGAGAACAACCAAATCATTTTCGCGGGGCGAATAAATCTCGACAAATTATCTGTTTCCGATAAAATAATGATATCACTAAATGGAGTTTAAATGATGCAACGCGATCAAGTCTTACACGCCGCCATGGCATTACCAGTAATAGATCGTGAATATGTGATTCTCGCGCTGGAAAAAAGTTTGGTGCAAGTTGACACACCACAGCCCGATGAAATTCGAGAATCCGAATCGGGTTTATTCGACCAGGATTTGCTAGAGGAATTACAATCGCGTTCCGCTGGTTATCGTAATGGAACGATTCAGGCCCGATCCGCAGAAGAAGTGTTAGCCGATCTGCAAAGCTCGCTAGCGGACGAAATCCATTGTGAATATTCGGATTTTAGCCGACGCGCAAGCGGAGATTCAGGCTGCGCAACAGTATTTTAATTCCCAGCAAGATGGACTAGGGCGGCGTTTTATAGACGAATTATGGGAAACATTCGGAAGGATCAAAAAACGCCCCTATATGTTTGGGAAACTAGAAACTTTGCCCCCAAGCTCCCCGTATCGCAGAGGGTTGCTAAAAACTTTTCGTTATGCGGTCATCTATTAAATATTACTGGACGAAATTCTAGTCGTGGCGGTGTGTCATACCAGTCGTAAGCCAAATTATTGGCTGCGTAGAAAAAAGTAACCCCCTACAGCATCGGCGAAAAGAGCCGCGCGACCCCGTCCCGCAGTTTTATCAGCCACTGACGCCTGTGAAGTGCGTCCCGGGTGATCCGCACGGCCCCCGCGATTCGCCGATCCGCGTGAACCAACAATTCGCGAACAAGTGTTTCGTCGTAACATTCCACATTAAATTCAAAATTCAGCCGCAGGCTACGCGGGTCCCAATTTGCCGAGCCAAACAACGTCCACACGCCATCCACCACCAGTAGCTTGGAATGATCAAAGATGCCAGGCGTTTTCCAGACGCGGCAGTCCCGCTCGAGGACAAGCGGCAAAGTCCCCTGGCACGCCCATTGCACCAATTGCAGATTATTGGTGGCGGGCAAAATGATATCTACCCGCACGCCGCGTAAGACGGCGACGTGCAGGGCCTCGATCAAGGTGTCATCCGGCAGAAAATACGGGGTCATGATGACGATACGCTGTTTAGCCAGGGTGATCGCCGCGACCAGCGTGGTGCGCAGTTCGCCCCGGTCCTCGTCGGGTCCCGAGGGAGCTCCGCGGGCCAGCATTTTTCCCGCCGGTGAAATTTCGGGAAACCAGCGTTCATTGTCTAATATTTCCTGCGTGGTGAAGTACCAGTCCTCCGCAAAGGCCTCTTGCAGTTGTCCCACCACCGGCCCCGCGCACAAAAAGTGCAAATCCTCAAGCGGGGCGCAGCGGTGCGGGTCCTCGCCGCAGGTCCCCGCGCGAATGTTCATCCCGCCGGTAAATCCCGTTTGACCGTCGATAACCATGATTTTGCGATGCAGGCGCAAATTGCTATAGGCAAACCGCGTCGGCAAGAACGTCCGCATAAAGCATTCGACCTGCACCCCTGCCGCGCGCAAGGGCCCCACCACGGTAGGCCAACTGTACCGCGAACCCACATCATCGATCAGCACGCGGACCGCCACGCCGCGCTGCACCGCCGCCGCTAGCGCGGCGATAAACTGCTTTCCTAAAAGATCGTTATCAAAAATATAGGTGCATAGATTGATTGAATCGCGCGCGTCGCCTATCGCCGCCAGCATTTCCGCATAGGCCAGCTTTCCTCCCCACAACGGCCGGCAGTTGTTTCCCTCTAACAATGGTTGTTCCGTGAGTGTGTCTAACAACGGCACCAGCGATTCCAGGTGGCGCGCGGCGGCGGGAAGATTTTCTCCCGAGGGTTCGGCGGGTACCCGCGATTCTTTATAAAAAGTCCGCTGGTATGATTTTCGCGACCGTAGGCGTTTGGCTTTACGTTCGATCCGATTAACGCCAAACAAGATATACAACACCGCGCCAATCAGGGGGGTCAAATAAATCAGGCCCACCCATAAGATCGCGGAGCGCGTGTCCCGCTTGTTTAAGACAGCGTGAATGCCGCACCCAAATTCTAATAAAAATCCCCCCGCCGCCACGAGCACCACCCACGACTCGGAAAGCCAGGCCATCATCTCTGAGTTGGCAAAAAGCGGGTATGGCATAAATATTGCTATGTTTGTGGGAGTTTGCCAGGTAATCGTCTCGCTTGATAGGCAGCGCGGGCGGATCGCCCACATTGCCGGATCAGGGGCATTGCCATATCAAGGAGGGGGAATTTTTGCTACTGTAAGGTAAATTGCCAAATTGTGTAACAGTTATTGTGATGTTTCCCGCCGCCTGTGTAACTCTCCCGTGAGTCCCCCCCCCGCGAAATCGACCCCGGCTCCCTCTTCCTGGGCGTTATTGTTACGTCTGCTCGGCCTCGGGTGGAAGTACCGCCTGGCATGTCTGCATGTGCTGGCGCAGCAGCTACTTTTGGTGGGGTTGTCGCTGGGGCAACTGTATTTAGCCGGATTGGGGATCGATGTGATTCGGTGGCAATTAGACTCCGCGGCCCAGGCAAATCCCTGGCCCGCCTGGCTGGAGTTTCCCCGGGCGTGGAGTCCGCTCACCCAGGTGGCGGCGATCGCGGGGGTGATTTTATTCGCGGCGGTGTTCCACGCGGTGATGCGGTACCGGGCAACCATCGTCATGACCCGCTTGGCGCAAATGAAAATTGTGTTTCAGTTGCGGACCGCCGTTTATGACAAATTGCAGCGGCTCAGTTTTCGTTTTTTTGACGCGAACCAAAGCGGTTCCATCATTAATCGCGTTACCGGCGATGTGCAAGCCGTGCGGATGTTTATCGACGGCGTGCTGATCCAAGTGCTGACGGTCGGATTATCTTTGGCCTTGTATCTGGCCTATATGCTGAGCATCCATGTATGGCTGACGCTGGCCTGTTTGGCCACGACGCCGCTCTTATGGCTGGGCGCGGTGGTCTTTTCGCGGATTGTGCGTCCCCAATACCAGCAAAACAGCAAACTGGTCGATCAGATCATGCTGGTCCTTTCGGAAAATGTGCAGGGGCAATCCGTGGTCAAGGGCTTTGGCCGGCAAGCGGCGGAGATCGAGAAATTTGCCGCCGCCAACGCCGCCGTCCGCGACCAAAAAAATCAAATCTTTGCCACTGTCTCTTGGTTCCAGCCTTTAATGGGGTTTTTGACCCAAATTAACATGGTCGTGTTGCTGGGTTATGGGGGATATCTGGTTGTTTCGCGTCAACTAGAGTTAGGCCTAGGCCTGTTCGTGTTTGCCAAACTCTTGCACGAGTTTGCCAACCAGGTCGGCCAAATCACCAATATAGCCAATTCCATCCAGGCCAGCTTTACCGGCGCTGAACGGGTGTTCGAGATTTTGGATACGCCGTTGGAGGTGCAAAATCCCCCCGCGCCCCGGATACCCCCGGTCCTCTTGGGAGAAGTCCAGTTTGAGAATGTCAATTTTCAGTATCTATCTGGCACACCCATCCTGCAGCAAGTTGAATTTACCGCCCGACCGGGGCAGTGCGTGGCGATTTTGGGGGCGACCGGCGCGGGTAAAAGCACGCTGGTCAGCCTCATCCCGCGATTTTATGACGCCACCGCGGGGCGCATCCTGGTGGATGGGCTGGATGTCCGCGAGTGGGACCTGGACGTGCTACGCCGCAATGTGGGCCTGGTGTTTCAAGAGAGCTTTTTGTTTAGTAATACGGTGGCGGCGAATATCGCGTTTGGCCATCCGGGGGCGACCCGCGAACAGATCGAGCGAGCGGCAAAAATTGCCGCCGCGCATGAGTTTATTGTGGATTTGCCACACGGGTACGACACGGTTATTGGCGAATACGGCACGGACCTTTCTGGTGGGCAGCGGCAACGGTTGGCCATCGCGCGGGCGGTGCTGCTGGAACCGACGATCTTGATCATGGATGACGCCCTGGCCGCGGTCGATCCCGAGACCGAAGGGGAAATCGTGGCCGCCATGGAAAGCGCCATGCGCGGCCGAACGACGTTTGTCATTGCGCACAGATTAAGCACGATCCGACGCGCGGATTTGGTGTTGGTATTGCAAAATGGAAAAATTATCCAGCGCGGCACGCCAGCGGATTTGTTAGAGACCGCGGGACACTACCGCGCCGTGGCGGAACTACAGCTAAGTAATTAAGAATTAAAAATTAAGAATTAAGAATTACCGCACTCCTCCAAACACCACTTCCACCGTGTCCGCCACCGCCTACAGCTATCAGCGCACTCTCACCCGCGTGGAAAAGCGCGAGGATGAGGAATACGAGCAGCGTCCGCTGGACTATGCGCTGGTGCGGCGGATCATGGGCTATATTCGTCCCTATGCCCGCGAGCGCAACCTGCTGTTTATCAGTTGTCTACTGCGGGCGGTGCAGCTTCCCGCGCTGGCGGCGATCATAGCCATGGCGATCAAGGGCCCAATCGCCGCGGGGGACATGACCGGCGTGGTGTGGCACATGCTGGCGTTTTTGGCCTTGGCGGCATTCACGTCTTATACGTTCCACTATCGCCAAAAGCTGTCGCTGGTCCTGGGGGAGGCCGTGGTCCATGACCTGCGCAACGATCTCTTTCGCCATTTACAAACCATGCCCATGGCCTTCTTTCACCGGACCAAGCTAGGCCGCATTATCAGCCGCATGGCGTCCGATGTTGAGGAAGTCCGCCTAGGCGTGCAAGAAGTCCTGTTTATCGCGGTGGTGTCGCTGGGTCAGATGGTCATTTCCGCCGCGTTCATGTTGTATTATGACGCGGGGCTGTTTCTGTTGGTCTTGGCCATGGCACCCGGTTTGTGGTTGATCAATCGCACCTTTCATAAAAGCATGAGCGATGTCCTGCGCCGCCTGCGCGAGTCCTTTAGCCGGGTGACCGCCACCCTGGCCGAAAGCGTTAACGGCATCCGCGTGACGCAAGGGTACGTCCGCCAGGATACCAACGCCCGGATGTTTGGCGAACTTTTGGGGGATCACGCGCGCTACAACTATCAATACAGTCGAATTAACGGCATCTTCTTACCGCTGTTGGATCTCAACAATCAGGCGCTGGTCGCGGTGTTGTTAATTATCGGCGGGTGGCGGGCGCTCGCCCCCGAACCGACCATTGCGGTGGGGGATCTGGTCGGCTTTTTCTTTATGGCCCACACGTTCTTTGGTCCGATCACCATATTGGGCAATCAATACAATCAAGCCTTGACCAGCATGGCGGGGGCGGAGCGGGTTTTTAAACTATTGGACACGCCCCCCGACTGGCGGGATGATCCCCAGGCGACGGAACTAACGGATTTTCAAGGGAAAGTGGAGTTTCGCGGCATTACATTTGGTTACGACCCCGCCCGGCCCGTCCTGCACGACATTTGCTTTACTGCCCAGCCGGGGGAATCGATCGCGCTGGTGGGCCATACGGGGAGTGGCAAAACGTCCATCATTAACCTGCTGGCCAAGTTTTATCTACCACAAAGCGGCGAACTCTTGTTGGATGGCCGCGACATCCGCCAAATCACGGGTGAATCACTGCACCAGCGGATCGCGCTCGTCCTACAGATGAATTTTTTGTTTTCCGGCAGTGTCGCCCACAATATCCGTTATGGACGGTTGGACGCGACGGATGAGCAGATTGAGGATGTCCTGCGGCGGTTGAATTGTTGGGACCTGATCGCGAAGTTGCCGCAGGGGTTGGAGACGCCGGTGGGAGAGCGCGGTTCGCTGATTTCGCTGGGACAGCGGCAAGTGATCTGTTTTGCCCGGGCGCTGATCGCCGATCCGCGAATCTTAATTTTGGACGAGGCGACCAGCAGCGTCGATGCCCTGACCGAGGCGCGGTTGCAACTAGCCCTGGGCGTGCTCATGCGCGGGCGGACCAGCTTTGTCATCGCCCACCGGCTGAGCACCATCCGCCAAGCCAACCAGGTGTTGATGCTGGATCATGGGCGGATCGTGGAACGGGGGACGCATGCGGAGTTGCTGGCTGCGGCGGGACCCTACGCCCGGTTGTACGAGCGATTTTTGGCGGGGCGGTAGGGGGGGAATTTCACTATAAAAATTATGCTCGTACCGAACATTGTGCGAATACAAGCCCAGAGGGCTGAAATCTTTATAGTTTCTACAGAAATTTAATTATGTGTTTGTGTATAAAAGTATATGCTACTCGCCAAGATTAACATTAGTAAATATCCCGGTTCCGGCACCAGCAAGGCCGCCTGGGCACCTAGGATCGTGTGGACGCGGCCCGTGGGATGCACGCCATCAAAAAAGACGTAACTGTCGGGGTCGGGCGTGACCAACTCGTAGGCCAGGCCAAAGTTGGGGTCCAGTAATGTCGCCGAATCGGTCGTATTGACAAAGCCGAATGCCGCGGGATCGGCGAGGACATCATCAAACAATCCCTGCACATCCAATAAGTAAAATTGCGCATTGTAGCGTGTGGCCAGCACGCCCAGTGCACCGGGTAACATGGCGTTAAACTCAGCCGCAGCCGCATCCAGGACGCCGGAGAGCGGGGTGGTGCGATAGCTGGGCGTCAGCCCTAGCGGGGGCAAATTGGGGACGATGAATTCCCGTGCGCCAGCCAGTGCCAAACGCTCCAGCACATCGCCGAGTGCCTCAACCACACTGCTAGGTGTAATGCCGGCCGTGGGATTATCCGCCGCAAAGAACAGGTCATTGGCCCCGCCCCAGACAGTGAACAGATCGCCGGGCTGGGGCGAATGCACTGCCAAGTACCGCGTGGCCTGGGTTTGCAGATCCGGCGCGCCAAAGGGAGAACTTCCCGCGATACGCGCGCCGCCGTAGGCATAATTTGTCCCGCCAGTCAGGCTGGGCGTGGGTGCCGACTGGCCGATGGCGCGGGCCAAATGCTCGATCCAAACCGGCCCGCTGCTAAATCGTCCCGGAAAGTACGGGGGGGCGGGGGGAACAAAGCCATTGGTGGCCGCGCGAAAATTGCCGGTATCCGACAGACTATCTCCCAAGGAGATAATCGCGGCGGGGACGGGAGTAACCTGCAAGAGTAGGCAAAATACCGCAGAAATCAGAAGCTGTTTAAGCATGGGATATTTGGCTTCCGTGAAAATATGGCAGATCCGCGGCAATAAGCAGAAATTACATGAGAGCATAACAATGTTTAAACTTATTGTCATGTTACTGCAACTACAACAACGCGCGAAAATCCTCCCTGCTCAACTCACAATCCCGCAATATCTTGCTGAGTAATCCTGGGCCAATAGTTTCGCCACTATGAACCGGAATTACTGTGGCGCGACCGTCAGGATGCTTAAAAAAATGATGGCTACCACGCACCCACTCTTCATTAAAACCGATGCTGTGATCGCCTTAATGATTTCCATTCCCGTGAGTGCCGGAAGCTTTCCGCTCATGATGCAACCGTTACGCGTTGCACGCCCACAAATTCCAGTCCTACACCAGAATATTCCTCGCTGTCTTGATATAAGCAGATCGCCTCGCGAATCCGCTCGATCAGTTCATCCAGGGATTGGGCTTGGGTATGGCAGCCGGGTAAAGCGGGAACCGAGGCGATGAAGAATCCCTCTTCGTCGCGCTCAATTACCACATGAAATTCTTTGCTCATGATAATTACCAGTTATGGTTGTAAAATGCCTTGTGTCAGTGATGCAATGCAATACTTTGAATTATCGCTTAAAAGTAAGTGATTTCAAGCATGGACAATTTCTGAGGTAGGCCAAAGTTATTAAATCATGCGATAGGAGAATCCCGTAATTACGAGCAAGCTGACGACTCTGCATAGTTTTAGGCCAGTTTGGTTGGTTAGATATTGTCGAAAAATATTGTTAATCTCCGACATATTCTAACTAGGCGAAAACATGTGGGTGGAAAGTTGAAATGGATCAGTTGTATAAAAATCGTGCCGCCTATTCACACATCCTTCCCACCATTCGCCTTCACAGTTTTTGCAACTAGCTACAAATTCTGCATTTTTCATTCTGAATTCTTAATTGTCAGCCCCCCTACTCCAGCACCGCCAGCAGTTCCCCCGCTTCGACCGGCGTTCCTGGTTTGACCAGCATCTCGGCGATGCGTCCTTCCTGTTCCGCGTACAGTGTCGTTTCCATCTTCATCGCCTCCAGCGTGATCAGCTTTTGCCCCTTGGCCACCTGATCCCCCGGCTTGGCCGCGACCAAGACCACCAGCCCCGGCATGGGGGCGGCGATTTGCTTAGGGTTATTGGGATCGGCCTTCGGCCGCTTGGTGATTTCCCCCTCCAGGGATTTATCGATGACGGTCACACTGCGCGGTTGGCCGTTCAGCTCAAAAAAGACCGTCCGGCTGCCATCGGCGTGTGGCTCGCTCACGGTCAAAAACCGCACAATCAGTGTTTTGCCCCGCTCGATTTCTAGCGTTAGCTCTTCGCCGGTTTGCTGCCCATACAAAAAATACGGCGTGGGTAGTGTGCTGGTGTCGGCATATTTTAGTACGTGCTGGCAAAAATCTTGATACACCCGCGGATACAGCACATAGGTGATCGTTTCTTGGCTAGTTGGCGCGCGGCCCAGAATCGGTTGCAGTTTTTCCGCCGCAGCGGCCAGGTCGGCTGGCGGCAGCGATTCCCCCGGGCGGCCCGTCATCGCGGGCGTGTCTCGCAAAATCCGTTGCATCACCTGCGGCGGAAAGCCACCCGGCGGCTGGCCCATGCGTCCCCCGACTAGGTCAATCACCGACTCGGGAAAGGCAAATTCGCGGTCGGATCGCAGCAAATCCGCGCACGTCAGATTGTTTGTCACCAAAAATAGGGCCAAATCACCCACTGATTTACTCGTGGGCGTGACTTTGACGATGTCGCCCACAAGCTGGTTAACCTCGGCATAGGCTTGGCAGACTTCTTCCCAGCGGTTGGACAATCCAAGCGCGCGGGCTTGCTCCTGCAGGTTGGTAAATTGACCGCCGGGCATTTCGTGCAGGTACAAGTCGGCGTCGCTGGCCCGCATATCGCTTTCAAAGGGGACGTAATACTGCCGCACATCCTGCCAATAGTGGGCCAGGCGGCGAAGTTGTTCGTGGTCAACGGTGGTGGAGCGGGGCGTGTGGCGCAGGGCCTCGACCAGGGCGTTCAGGTTGGGTTGGGATGTCAAACCGCTAAACGGGGCTAGCGCTCCGTCAATGACATCCACTCCGGCGTCGGCCGCCTGCAGCAAACTGGCTCCGCTTATGCCGCTGGTGTCGTGCGTATGGAAATGGATGGGGATGCCGATTTCTTGCTTGAGTGCTGCGACCAGTTGTTTCGCGGCGTAGGGTTTGCACAGGCCCGCCATGTCCTTGATGGCCAAAAAGTGAGCCCCCATTTTTTCTAGTTCCTTGGCCAATTCGACATAGTACTTGAGGTTATACTTGGGCCGGGCGGGATCGAGAATATCGCCGGTGTAGCAGATCGCCGCTTCGCAGATACCGCCGTGGCGTAGGACTCCTTCCATGGCCACGCGCATGTTAGGGACCCAGTTAAGCGGGTCGAAGATGCGAAACACGTCCATGCCCGCCTGGACGCATTCGCGGATAAAGACATCCACGACGTTGTCGGGATAATTGGTGTAGCCCACGGCGTTGCTGGCGCGCAGGAGCATCTGAAAGAGAATGTTGGGGATTTTTTCGCGTAATTGCGCCAGCCGCTGCCAGGGACATTCCTTGAGGAACCGCATACTGGTGTCAAAGGTCGCTCCTCCCCACATTTCCAGGGAAAAGAGTTGCGGGGCCATGCGGGCATACGCGTCGGCGATTTGCAGCATGTCATAGGTCCGCATGCGCGTGGCTAAGAGCGACTGATGCGCATCGCGCATGGTGGTATCAGTGACAAAGACCTGGTCCTGCTGGCGCACCCAGGCGGCGAATTTGGCCGGGCCCAGCTTTTTTAGTTGATCACGGGTCCCTGACGCGGGAGTAACCGTGGCGTCGTATGTCGGCAAGCGCGCGGGATCGCGAAAGGTCGCCCGGGGACGGTCCTTGACCAGGCTGTTGCCATTGACGATCACCTCGCCCAGAAACTGTAGGAGTTTGGTCGCGCGGTCCTTGCGGGAAGTAAACTGAAACAGTTCGGGGGTTTCGTCGATAAACCGGGTGGTGCACTGGCCAGCTAAAAATTTGGGATTCAGGATCAGATTGACTAGGAATGGCACATTGGTTTTTACGCCCCGGACGCGAAATTCTTGCAGACAGCGTTCCATTCGGCGGGCGGATTCCTCAAGAGTGCGGCCCCGGGCGCAGACCTTGACCAAGAGCGAATCATAATAAGGAGTCACAAGTGCGCCGCTAAACGCCGTCCCGGCGTCCAGGCGAATGCCCAACCCGCTAGCGGAACGATAAGCAGTCATTCGGCCATAATCCGGCACAAACCGGTTTTCGGGATCTTCGGTCGTGACGCGGCATTGAATGCAAAAACCGCTAGTCTGTATGGCTCCCTGATTCCCCAGGCCAATCGCGGGATCGGATAGTTTTAGCCCCTGCGCTACCAAGATTTGCGTGCGGACAATATCCAGGCCGGTCACTTCCTCGGTCACGGTATGTTCCACCTGAATGCGGGGATTGACCTCGATAAAGTAAAACTGATTAGTGTCGGCATCGACCAGGAATTCCACCGTTCCCGCGTTTTGATATTTTACCGCCCGGCCAATCGCCAGCGCGGCGTCGCATAGTTGCTTCCGCAGGTTTGAATCCAGATTGGGGGCGGGGGCGATTTCGACCACCTTTTGATGCCGCCGCTGCAGCGTGCAATCCCGTTCCCAAAGGTGCACCAGATTGCCGTGCGCATCCCCCATGATTTGGACTTCGATGTGTCGTGCCCGGGCGACAAACTTTTCCAAAAAGACATCCCCGCTGCCAAACGCGGCGTTTGCCTCGCGTTGGGCGCTTTCAAGTTGCGGAGCCAGTTCCGCGGCGGTCTGCACGATCCGCATGCCGCGCCCGCCGCCGCCATGCGCCGCCTTTAACATGATGGGGTAGCCCAGCCCGTCGGCCAGTTGGGTTGCTTCGGCCAGGTCCTTAACCGGGGAAGAACTGCCAGCTAGGATCGGCACGTTGGCCAGGCGGGCAATATCCCGCGCGGCGGTTTTGTCCCCCAGCTTTTGCAGGGACTCCAGCTTGGGTCCGACAAAGATAATGCCATTGGCGTCGCAAGCGCGGCGCAATTCGGGATTTTCGCTGAGGAAACCATAACCGGGGTGAATGGCGTCGATCTGGTGCGCTTTGCAGATCGCCATGATTCCCGGTATGTCCAGGTAGGCGCGGATCGGCTCCCCCGCCTTGCCGATTAAGTACGATTCATCGGCCTTGAAACGATGCAGCGCGTAGCGATCCTCGTGGGAATAAATAGCCACCGTCCGAATGCCCAGCTCGTGGGCGGTGCGAAAGACGCGAATGGCGATCTCGCTACGATTGGCAACCAGCAGTTTGCGAATAGTGGGCATAGTCTGCGCGCGGAAGGGAATTGCGGGTGCGGTGAAAACTCGGGCCAAACGGGCAACATATTCCATAGTGCGCCCTGGGCCACATTATGGGGGATGCCGCGAAAATTAGGAATAGAGGGGGGGCGGGGAAGATCGCGGAGTCTAATTACAAAGCCGCCGATGGTATCGGCGGAGGTTTATTCGAGGTAATTCATACCAATTATAATTTCCTAGCAGGCAAAGCACTGCTGTAAATGACAGCTGTTGCGCCCTCTTTTCCCCTACCGCCGGGCTTCTTCCGCGTAACTGGGCCGCATATAGAGCGGTAAGAGTTGGAAGGGATCTTCGGTTTCGCCACGCGCATGTCGGGCCACCACTAGTTTGCCGATGGTTGTTGCGGAGGGGAGCCAGGTCTCCGCGGGAGCCGGGGTTATCCCATTCGGTAACACCACATCGGGGCGTGACAGAACCGACCCTGCCGCCACCGTTCCCGGGGATAAATGATCCAGCCAAGCTGCAATCGATAGCAGTTGCGGCTCTTTTTCATTGCCAAGGATTGCCCATGCGCTACCGGATAAATGATAAGTTGCCTGAAAAACTTGTTGCCGCAGGGCGTCAATTGCCACGGAGATGGCGGAAGAGTCTGATTTGCCTGACTGTTTCAAATGGTCAGCCACTTGCGTCGCAATGGCGTCAGTGGTTAACACCCCCAGCACGGGAATGCGCAATCCATAGGCCAGCGTCTTGGCCAGGGTCACTCCAATCCGCAAACCCGTAAACGACCCCGGTCCCGTGGCAACGGCCAGCAAATCCAGACTAGCGGATCGCCAGCCGAGTTGTTGTAGCAATCGATCAATCGCCGGAGCCAGGGTTATCCCGCTAGGAGGCCGCAATGGTAACACCAACGAATCTTGGACCTGATCTCCGACCAGACAGGCGATCGAACCGGGAGGATGGGAAGTTTCTACTGCAAGGGTGCGAAGCGACATGGTCGAAAGGGTTGGGTGCGGTCCGACGCGAAGGAAAGATGTCAGCGGGGGGGATCAATCGGTGGAAAGAAATTGATAAAGTCGGGGAAGGAGGAGTAGGATGAAAAGCATAAAATGGTATAAGATGAACAATAGAATGGTCGGATCGCGGTTACTTTCAGTGTAGCGACCCGCGCCCCCGCTGGCCAAGCATGTTTAAGCCGATTTCTAGAACAACCATTCCCTGACCAAACTCACCAATGCGCTCGCTACTTTTTTATTTTGTGTTGATATCCGGCATTGCTTTTAGTGATTCGCTCGCGCG
This sequence comes from Pirellulales bacterium, assembly GCA_033762255.1. NCBI lineage: Bacteria > Pseudomonadati > Planctomycetota > Planctomycetia > Pirellulales > Pirellulales bacterium. The sequence continues at coordinate 43,384 of JANRLT010000015.1, forward strand.
GTCATGTTCGCGGGTGTTATGGAATGACAATGGTCGGATCACGTTGGTGGGACGCAACATGGATTGGTTTGAGGACTTAAAAAGCAATATCTGGCAGCTTCCGCGGGGAATGCGGCGGAACGGTCTTACACCCCAAAATCCGCTTGCCTGGACCAGCAAATATGGCAGCGTGGTGATCACGGCCTATGACTCGGCGACGGCCGATGGTATCAACGAAGCCGGCTTGGCCGCCCATATGTTGTATTTGCCCGAGACCAAAACCGCCCCCCGGGACGAAAAAATCCCGGGCCTGTCCATTAGTCTTTGGCTGCAATATTATTTGGACAATTTTGCCACGGTTACAGAAGCGGTCGATTCCTTTGAGAAACAACCATATCAACTGCAGATGGCCGTGGAGCCGGGCAGCGGCAAGGCGGGAACCATTCACATCGCCCTGAACGATGGGACGGGGGATTCGGCAATTTTGGAATGCATCGACGGAAAAATTGTGATTTATCACAGCCGTGAATATGTGGTGATGACCAATCAACCCACCTTTGATAAGCAATTGGAAAATCTGCGTCAGTATCGGGGTTTTGGCGGGGAAAAACGGCTGCCGGGAACCCATGAGCCAGCGGATCGATTTGTGCGCGGGGCATATTATGTAAAAAATCTTCCCCGCCCCCAAACCGACCGCGAAGCCATTGCCGCTTTATTAAGCGTGATGCGGAATGTTTCCGCTCCCTTTGGCATCGCCGATCCCGAGCGTCCCAATGTCTCTACCACGATTTGGCGCACGATTACCGATTTGGATCATCGAGTGCTCTATTTTGACAGCGTGCTTAGTCCGCAAATATTTTGGATCAGCCTGGGCAAGCTGGATTTTTCAGCCGGCCAGCCCGTGCGCAAGCTAACGGTCGTGGACAACTATGACTTGCAAGGCGAAGTGTCCGGCCAGTTTGTTCCCGCTCCCATGTTTGAATTTTTGTGCCCGGAATAAGGGTGGCATTTTTTCGGCTTTTTTTTAGGGATAAATCGAGGTCAGTCGCCATGCACGGAGCCATTATTTCGCTTTGCCATGCTGGCCACTTCCCGTTCAGGAGGAATCTGCGGCTTTTGACCTTTGTTTTTTGGAGTTTTCAGTCGCTTTTTTGGCCAAAATCCCCATTCCGCGACGTATATCAGCGTACAATTTGGGGAATCTTGCCGTTTTTCCTTTCCAGCTAGGCTAACTGCGGTAAATATCCTAAAATAGTCAGTTTTACCCGGACGCGGGCTATTATTTCGCCTCCCTCGGTTTTAACATTTGTCGCATAACGGACCCCCTGTGAAACGCGCTTTGATCAGTGACGTACATGGCAATTTAGAAGCCCTGGAGGCTGTGCTGGCGGACATTCGCGCGCAAGGAATTGACGAAATTTTTTGTCTCGGCGATATCATTGGCTATGGCCCCAATCCCTGTGAGTGCGTCGATAAGGTGATGAAGCACTGTCGGATCACCATCTTGGGAAATCATGACCAGGGGGCGTTGTTTGATCCGGATGGTTTTAACAAAAACGCCGAACGGGCGATCTTTTGGACGCGCGAGCAACTGGAATCATCCCGCGTCAATATTGAAAATCGCAGCCTTCGCTGGGAGTTTTTAGGGGAATTGCCCCGCAGTCACCGGGAAAACGGCTTTTTATTTGTGCATGGGTCGCCCCGCAATCCGTTAAATGAATACGTCTTTCCCGAAGACGTTTACATGACCAAAAAAATGGAAAAGCTCTTTTCCTTGATTGAAAAGACCTGCTTTCAGGGGCATACCCATGTGCCGGGTATCTTTACCCAAAGCCTGAATTTCATCAGCCCCGAGGAAGTGAATTACCGATACCCCCTCCCCGCCGAAAAGATCATGGTCAATGTTGGCTCGGTAGGCCAGCCGCGCGACGGAGACCGCCGGGCCTGTTATGTGATCTTAGAAGACAACCTGATCACCTTTCGTCGGATTGATTACCCTGCGGAAGAAACCCGTGCAAAAATATATAATATCCCCGATTTGGACAATAACTTGGGGGATCGGCTCCTCTCGGGCCGCTAAGTTTTACCTTTATTTCCCGCTGGTGACAGTTCGCCCGGGCGTGGCTCAATCGCTGGTAGCTGGCCAATTTTTCCTTCCAGGGGGCGAATAAACCCTACTGCAAGTTTGTAATTTGGCCTGCCGAACCCCCCCGTGAATGGATAAAATTAGTTTTAGAGGTGGCATCACGCCTCTGAATGGAATTCTGTTAATAGTGGAATCCCATAACACCCACGCAGCCAATTCTCTTTGGAAAATTCCCCAGTGGATCGACGGTTTATCTTATTTTTGACGATCAGTTTTGCGATCTTGATCACCAGCCAGGCGCTCAATCGGTGGCTGTATCCCCCGAAAGATCCCCCCCCCGTCAAAAAAATCGCCAAGAATGGTAAAAATGACCCCGCCAAAGGCCAACCGGCTAAGGGGGCGGAGAAAAACGGCCCCGGTGATAATCCGGCCCTGCCTGCCAATCCCGCCGTGGACGACGATCCGGCGCGGGCCGAGGCCAAGCCGCGGGACATCGTCCCCGCCGCCTGGTATAGCCTGGGTGGGATGGACGAAAAACACCGTTTGCATGTCACACTGACCAATCGGGGGGCGGCGATCGAACGGGTCGAAATTCCCAGTATGGTCAATTTAGAAGATCACTTGGCCTTTGGCATGACCAAGGCCGGCCCCAACGGCGAAAAATTCTTTTGGAATCGCGCGGCCTACGTGGGGACGATTACTCCCACTCCCGCCCAGCCCGCCGGGGTAACTGTCAACACCGTCAGCGCGGGGACGCCCGCGGCACGGGCCGGATTGCAGGTTGGCGACGTGATCCGCACGGTCAAGACCGATAGCCTGGAATTTGCCATACGCGGCGTGGTGGACTGGAATCACGCCCTGCAGCAAATCCGTCCCGAAACGGTCATCACGCTGGAGATTTTGCGCAAGAACATGGCGGGAGAGCCTACCCCGCAAACCGTGCTGGTCAATTCCGTCTGGTCCCCCGTGCAGGTCATTCGCCCTGAATGGAAAAACCATCCCTTGACCGTGGTCGAGGCGGGTAAGCACGATCCCTACTCATTAAACATGCGCCTGGCCGAATTGGACGGCCAGCAACTGGAAGAACCAATCGCCGAAGCCGTCGATAATTCCCTTCCCCCCAAGAATTTCAAGCTGGAGTTGGCGGGCGCGGAATTGAGCCAGGTCTATTGGCAAGGCCGCCAGGTCAACGAGAACGAAGTGGAATTTACCACGGAATTGCCCGCTAGCCGCATTCGGGCGATCAAACGTTATCGTTTAACCCCCGCCGAACCGGGAAAGCCCGCGGGATACCTGTTGCGGGTCGAGGTGGCGTTTGAAAATCTGGACAATGCGCCGCATGTGCTGGCCTATCAATTGCTGGGTCCCAATAGCCTTACCATCGAGGGATGGTGGTACGCGTTTAAAAATCGGATTTCGACGGACATGTGGCAGGGGATTGGGCTGCGGGACATGGCCTGGAGTTTTGAGAATTCGGCGGCCAGGCTGGTTGGCTCGTTGGATATTGTGAATAAAAAAGCGCTGAATGTCTGGAAAAGCGAGGATGAAGCCGCGCTGGTGTATGCCGGGTGCGACTGTCAGTATTTTGCCGCGGTGCTGATCCCCCGGCGGGCCGGGGCGGCCCCCTGGTTAGCGCGGATTGAACCAGCGCTCGTGGGGGATGTGCCAATCCCCGATGAAAAAAAGCTGGCCAATGTGACCGCGCTGCTGACGTCCAATCAACTTAAGCTTCCCCCCGGGCAGACCGTGACTCACGCGTATGACCTGTTTGTGGGGCCAAAAAAGTCCGAATTACTCGCCCAGGTGCAGTCCGACCCGGTGGCGGCGGATGCCGAGCCCACATCCCTTTCCGGTTTGTTTTATTTAGGCTGGATGATCTTTGCGATCCCCGCGTCGCTGATGCTTTGGATATTGCACTTTTTTCACACGCTAATTCCCAATTATGGCGTCAATATCGTGATGCTGACCATATTGGTCCGTTCGTGCATGTTTCCGCTAAGCAAAAAGCAGGCCCTCTCCGCGCAAAAGATGCAGGAAATCCAGCCCGAGATGAACCGGCTAAAGGAAAAATACAAGGACAACCGCGAAGAACAGGGAAAAAAGCTGCAAGAATTGTTTCGCAAGCACAATTACAATCCTTTTGGCGGATGCCTGCTCGCTTTTGTCCAGTTGCCGATTTTTATGGGCCTGTACCGGGCCTTGATGATTGATCCGGAGCTGCGCGGCGCGCCCCTGTTTGGTGAGTCGATCTACTGGTGCAGCAACCTGAGCGCGCCGGACATGCTGTGGAACTGGGAGCCCTATTTGCCTCTGTTCCTGTCTAGTCCGCATGGTTACCTGGGGCCATTTTTGAATATATTGCCGCTGATCACGGTGTCGCTATTTGTCATTCAACAAAAGGCGATCTTACCGCCGCCAACCGATGAGCAATCGGCCATGCAGCAAAAAATGATGAAGTACATGACGATCCTCATGGGCTTTTTATTTTATAATGTTCCTAGTGGGCTCTGCCTGTACTTTATTGCTTCCAGTTGTTGGAGCATGGTCGAACGCAAAGTGATCAAGAACATGACGGGCTATCATCCCGGCCAGGCGGCTCCGACATCTGAAAAAAAAATGGCGGAGACTGCGACCCCCGGTAAAAACGGCCAGGCCAATGGTACGACCAATGGCGCCCTGGGAGGCCAGCGAAAAGATAAAAAGAAAAAGCAACGCGATAATCGGTAGTGGTTAGTGATGAGTGGAGAGTGGTTAGTAGGGGGCAGAGACTCAATTATCCCATGCACGTTTTGGCCGCCGATACCATCGCCGCGACTGCATCGGCGCCTGGCGTCTCGGTGCGGGGTATTATCCGGCTCAGCGGCCCGCGGTTGCCTGCGGTTTTACGCCAATTTCTATTAGCGGGCGGGGTGGCTGCCCCTTTTGATCCCTGGCCCGGTTCCCCACGAGCTTATCCTCTTTTATGGCAAGTCTTTACCCCGCAGGGAGATGCATTGTCGCCATCCCCCTTGGCAAAGCTTCCCACGGTCCCATTGCTGGTGTATTTGTGGCCCACGGGGCGTAGTTATACTGGCCAGCCTTTGTGCGAACTGCATTTTCCCGGCAGTCCCGCGCTAGGGGCCATCTTATTAAAGTATGTCCTGGCGGCGGGAGCCCGGCTGGCCCAGCCGGGGGAATTCACCCTCCGCGCGTTTCTAGCCGGAAAACTCGATCTGCTGCAAGCGGAAGCGGTGCTGGGCGTCATCGACGCCGCGGGGGAACAACCCCTGCGAACGGCGCTCCGTCAATTGGCCGGAGGGGTGTCGCGGCCCTTAGAGGAATTACGGCAAAACTTACTAAATCTCTTGGCGGATTTGGAGGCGGGGTTGGACTTTGTGGACGAAGATTTGCAGTTTATCTCTAATGATCGAATTCTAGCTGAACTACAGTCCGCCGAAACTCTACTAGCACTGTTAGGCCGGCAATTGCGCACCCGGGCGAATCCCGCCGAGTTGCCGCAAGTGGTGCTCTATGGCCGACCCAACGCCGGAAAAAGCCAACTATTTAACGCTTTGGCGGGTCAAGCGGCGGCAATCGTCTCGCCTTTGGCGGGGACCACGCGGGACTACCTGCGGGCAGAGGTGGATTGTGCGGGAACGCGCGTGGAACTGATTGATACGGCGGGTCTAGAGACTGTGGAAGCCCCCGATCAGTTCCAAGCGTCACGGGATGTATCAGATTGCCACACCGGGGCAGTAGCGGGGGATAACTCCCAAAATGCAAAAATTAGTGTCGCGGCCCAGGGGTTTACCCTCGATCAATTGCATACCGCCGATTTGTGTCTGCTTTGTCTGGATTTATCCCAGCCGCTCACCCCCCGCGATGAACAGGAACTAGCCCATCTAACCGACAATTTCCGGGGTCGGACCTTTGTGGTAGGGACCAAGGCGGATTTGCCGCGGCAACTGCGAGGCGAAGAGAGCTGGCTGCCGACCAGTGGCATGACCGGCCAAGGGCTGCCGGAATTGCGGGCCGCCATTCGAGAGGCCCTGGGGGAGCAACCCGCCTCGGTGGTGGGGGCGACCGCGGTTCGCTGCGAAGAGACGCTAAGGGGGTGCCAGGGGCATATTTCCAGCGCGCGGCAACTGGCCCAAACCCAGGCCGGCGAGGAATTACTGGCCGCGGAAGTTCGGGCCGCGCTCGACGAATTGGGCCAGATGACCGGCGCTATCTATACCGAGGATTTGCTGGACCGGATTTTTAGCCGTTTTTGCATTGGCAAATGAGACGTGTTTCTTACTGATTCTTGGTGGAATTCCACTAGTTGGGTGGGGAAATGGAAGGGAAATGGCTGATCATGGCTCCAGGGGTAGCAAAATCGCCTGGAGGCTTCCTGCCATAAATCGCTGGGAAATAAAAGCGAGTGTCCGCTACGACGCTAGCCAGGAGGGGTTACTTCACGCATTTCGAGGCCGCGCCTTCCATTGGGGTGACAAGCTCCATGCGAGGGGTGTTGAGTGAGGATTTCGAGTGATTCGAGTATTGCGTCTATTTCGATTCTGTGGTAGAATTCCTTTTGTTGGGCCTAAAAAGAGGAGGATAACCATGTCCACGTTAATCCCGGAGAACTTCGAGACTGTTGCCCCCAGTGAGGCCGATGCTTTACTGGCCCGCGAGTCGAGCCGTCTGTTGTCCACCCGCAAACTTGGCAAGCGTTCCAGCATCCGACTCTGCCTTGATGATGGCGACGAGGGCGAAGCGGTAGTCGTGCCCACATCCGCCGTGCGGCTGTTCTTACACCTTCTTACGGAAATGTCCCAAGGCAACTCCGTATGCCTGATTCCAATCCACGCGGAACTCACGACCCAGCAAGCGGCTGACCTGCTCAACGTCTCCCGGCCCTATGTGGTCAAGCTGCTCGACGAGGGTAAGATTCCGTCCCGCTCCGTCGGAAAGTATCGCCGTGTGCGCTTTGATGACCTGATGGCCTACAAGCGGAAGGAGGACGATGCGCGAGCCAAGATCGCGGATGACCTCACGGCCTTGTCCCAAGAACTGGGGATGTATGACTGATGCAGCACCCCGTTATCGCTCTGTGCGATGCGAACGTCTTATACCCGGCAGCGCTGCGCGACTTGTTTGTACGGCTGTCGTTAGCGGGATTGGTGGCTTTTCGTTGCACGGATCGGATCCATGAGGAATGGATGCGAAACGTGATTCAAAACTACCCCGACATTACCCGCGAGAAGGTCGAGCGGGTTCGCGATCTGATGAACTTGGCCATTCCCAGCGGGATGGTGACGGGATACGAAGACCTGATAGATTCCCTGACCTTGCCCGACCCCGACGACCGCCACGTCCTCGCGGCGGCGATACGGGCGAATGCCGAAGTCATTATCACTTTCAACCTGAAGGACTTCCCGGCCACGGTCCTAGCCAGCAACAACATCGAAGCGCAGCACCCGGACGAATTTCTGGTGTCATTGTTCATGGCCGCTCCTGGTCCAGTTTGCGGTGCCGTCAAACGGCAGCGGGAGGGACTGCGAAACCCGCCTAAGTCCGCTGTGGAATTGCTCGCCACGTTGGAGAGCCAGGGCTTGGTCCAGACGGTCAGCCAGTTGCGGCAATTCGCTGGTTTGCTGTGAACTTTTGACTCCGCGGAACCCAATTTCGGGCCGGAAGGGATATTGCTATATACTATGCAAAATCGGCGACCCTAGCATTCGCCCTTTGAGCCATGGACTTCAAGCATTACTATCCACTCCGCGTAAATCAGCCCAATCCGCTATTTTTGTCTTCCTAGCTGACCTTGGCTGTGGCGGATCACATCCGCCCTACGGGGAATGCTAGCACGCTCTCTCTGATCGCTCTTGGCCGGTTGGCGGATTTCCGCTACAGTCTCGGCCCAGAGATTCTGTTTTCTGGCAAATTACCCTAGCCATGGTGACTGCGGGGGCAAGCTAGCCCAAGCTGTCGCTTTTCGGCCAGGAAATTTCCTTTCCCTTTTCCCAATCAAAATTATCGCCATGTCTCCCAATTCTCCCGTGCAGCGATTGACCGTGGCTGTGATCGTTCGCGATGCCGAAAGCGCCTTGGCGGCGACGCTGGATTCCGTGCGGGAACTGGCGGATGAGATCGTCGTGGTCGATACCGGTTCGCGGGATCGAACGCTGGAAATCGCCCGCCGTCGCGCGACCAAAGTGTGCGAATTCCCCTGGTGTGATGATTTTTCCGCGGCCCGCAACGCCGCCTGGCCGCTCATGACGGGGGATTGGGTGTTGTGGCTGGACGCGGGCGAAACCGTGTCCGCGGAATCCGCGGCCCAGATTCGCCAATTTGTGGATAGGCAGGCGCGGCCGGAATGTGGGTATTTGCTGCTCATTCAAATTTCCGCCGCGGCGGCGTCGCTCGCCGCAACGACTGATTTGACACAGCCGGAACTTGCCGCCAATTATGAACAAGCCGCCCGATTGCGGTTACTCCCCCGTCGTGGCGATTTGCGCTATGTCGGTTTGGTGCGCGAGCAAATCCATTTTGACGCGCAGCGGGGAATGCTGGAAGTCTGCGTCGCTCCGGGGATCATTCAGCGTCAATCCGCCCCCAACGAATCTCAATTACGGCAGGCCCGCGCCGCGCGGAACTTGCGCTTGGCCGAACGGGAAGACCGCCAAACGGGAGCCAGCGCCCGGCTCGAATTGGTCCGGGGGGACGCCTATCTGGTCCAGGGCCAGCCCGAGCAAGCGCGGTTGGCCTATCGTCGCGGTGTCGAACTGGCCGAGCGCGGCAGCGCGGAAATGCTAGAGGCTTATTATGGTTGGCTAACCGCCTGTGATGAAATTTCCACGGCCAAGGACGAACAACTGGCCGTGGCGGCCGCCGCGCTCGAGATCTTTCCCCTGGATGCCCAATTGCACTGCGCGGTGGGGACTTATTTGCTGGCGCGGGGCCGGGCGGATTTGGCGGCCAGGTCCTTTCAAATGGCCGCGGAACATGGCCAAATCAATTTGGAAACCTGGCACCTGGTCGGTTTGGCCGAAATTTCCGCCAGTTGTTGGGCTAAAGCCCTGGAAATGCTGGGCCAGACGGAACAGGCGTTAAAGCTGCTCGAACGGTTGGCTTTATCGGAAGACGCGTCGGAACGGCTCTTGAGGCAACTGTTGGATTTTTATATCGCCCGTGATCGTCGGCAAGCGGCGCTAGAGCTGGTGCGTCGCCTGCCGATGGAGCTATCCGCGCGGGAACTACTGCGAACCGTGGTGCGGGGCGCATGCCTGGCCGCCCAGGGAAATTTTGCCGCGGCGCTTCCATTTTTGCGCGCCGCGTATGATGGGGGGTGCCGGGAAAATCTGTGCTATGTCTGGCTGGCAAACTGCCTGCAAGAACTGGGGCTGCATGGGGAGGTGTCTCCAATATTGGCGGATTGGCAACGGCACTGGCCCCGCTCGGCGGAATATCGCCGGAAAGTGCGCGAAAGCGGCGCGCGTGTCATGGCCACCCCCGTGGCGCCCCGGGTGGGCGGGACACCGCCCGCGGAAAATACCCGGCAACAGCGAGTATTTCGGCATGATCCCCTTCCCCTGGCAACCGGGCCTGCGCCTTTTTCCCCCCCATTGGCCCTGCCAACGGCGGGAAGCGCCGCGCAATATTTGACCATGGGGAATCAGCTTTACCCCGCCGAGGGGATGGCGTTTCAGCAATTTGCCCTTTCTTAATCGGTTTTTCACGCATCATCCCGACAATTTGCCAATGATGGTTCCATGGGAGGGAAGAATTACGGGATGGGAGGAACGCCGTTGCAGGACTGGTCCGACACGTTGCCAACGTCCAGCGTCCCTCCTGGCATGGGTCCATCTACTGCAAACACTCAACCGAATCTGAAAATTTGGGCGCGCGAACGGGCTACTCCCCCAGCTGATCGAGTAAAACTGCTCCTTGACAAATAACGTTGGGCTTTTTAACACTACAAGGGTGCCGCTGGGGACGTCCTATCGCGTTTCCAGCATTTTTTTCATGTTGGCGTTTAATCGGAATCCCTTATGTCTGTCAAGTTATTAGATATCCCCCCGATTTTCACGGCGGATGGGCAAGCGGGGAGTCCCCCTGTCCCCGGAATCGGCGGCCAAATCCGCTGGCACGCCATTAGCGCCGAAGAGGATGATGACGAAACCGACGATGACGATGGGGATGATGACGACGACGACGATGATGACGATTTGGATGACGATGTCCTGCCCGGAGAAGAGCCCCTGACCGTGGAGGACGACGAGTTTTTTGATGAGGATGACTTTGACGACGACTTCGACGATGACTTTGAAGAAGAGTATGAGGAATTAGAGGCCGACTTTGACGATGCCGAAGTTGATGAAAAAGAATCTGGCGGTGAAGGGGACGATGAAAGCATGGAATTTGCCGATGATGATTTTTAGCGTCCAGGGGCGCGAATCCGCCGCGGCTGGTCGGAACGCTATCGCAAAAAGGACTTTGCCATGAATAAACCCTTCAATTGCCAACCCCCGGTTTGCTCCAAATCCCCCGCGCGCTGGATTGGCGAATTGGACGAGAGCGAGTTTGAAATTCAGTTTTACCAGCAAATTCTGGAAAAACAGCCAAATGATGTGCTGGTGTTACGTCAGTTGGGTGAGCAACTGGCCAAAACCGGCAAAGTGGCCAAGACGCTCGAACTGGACCTCCGCCTGGTCAAATTACGCCCCCGGGACGAAGTCGCCCGTTATAATCTCGCCTGCAGCCTGGCAAAAATGGGCCAATGCGACCAGGCCATCGCCGAATTGGCCGTTTCGCTGGAACTGGGGTATGCCGATTGGGAACATATCGAGTCCGACGTCGACCTGGACAATCTTCGGGGGTTAGGCGGTTTCCGGCGGTTGTTAACATCCTGGAAAAAGACGCTGCCACGCTCCTAAGTGGTTCGATTTTTTGTTGGTTATAGATCTTTTTTGTTATCTCCCACCCCGCGCAAACGAGGATATCGATGAGCTGGCAAAATAGGCATGGGCTCTGGTTCTTGGGCATGGGGTTGGTGGCGCTGCTAATGGGAGGGTGCGGATCCGCCGGAGAAACGCTAGCCACGCGGCAACTCGAGCAGGTGGAGAAATTGGTGAGCATTACCAAAACAATCCAAGATGACGCCACGGCCAAGAAAGCCATCGCCGAATTACAACCCGTAATGCGCGCCATCCGCGACACTCAGGCGGAGTTTGACAAGCTCGACTTATCGAGCGAGGAAAAGCTGAAACTGCGCAATAAGTATCAAGAAAACCCCACCCTGACCGTCAAGCTGCAGCAAGAAGCGGTCCGACTGGGGCATTTACCCCTGGCCGAGGAGAATGTGCGCACCCTGGTGGGGCTGTTACTCAATAAAGAGCTTTCAGTAACAACAACGGAAAACGGGACACCGAGCGCAGCGACGGGTAACGAAAAGTCAAGCGCCGCAACGGTTGACGGGGAATCGAGCACCCCCGCGGGAAAAGCTGAAAAATCAGAATAAAAAAAGTGCTAAATTCAATTCCGCCCGCGCTTCCTAAATGAATTCTTATTTGGCGTGATTTTTACCGATCCGCCGGGATAGAGCCACTACCGTGGCAAGCGGGGCCACTTCTGTCAAAGTGGGAAATAAAGTAAAATAAGCTCTTTATACTCCTGGTAGGGGGACTAGGAGCCTCGATGATCAATTTTGCGGTAGGTTGGCCACATGTTTGCAGCGGTGCCCGGTCAGATTCGCTTTCCTGAATTGGAAGAACGCATTGGCGAATTTTGGAAATCGAACCAAATCTACCAGCAATCCCTGGCCAACCGGGCGGGCGCGCCCCGTTTTGTCTTTTTTGAAGGCCCCCCTACGGCCAACGGCATGCCGCATCCCGGGCACTGCCTGACCCGCGCGATCAAGGACCTGTACCCCCGCTACAAGACCATGCGCGGGTTTCTGTGCGAACGCAAAGCCGGCTGGGACACGCATGGCCTGCCGGTGGAGGTGGAAGTTTGCAAAGAACTGGGCATCCACAGTAAGGAAGAGATCGAAGCCTTTGGCATTGAGCCGTTCATTCACAAGTGCCAGGCCAGCGTCTGGCGGTACATGCAGCAGTGGGAACGCCTGACGGAGCGGCTGGGCTTTTGGGTCGATCTCCGCCAAGCGTACGTGACCTACCATCAAACCTTTGTCGAAAGTGTTTGGTGGTCGCTCAAGCAACTCTTTGAGCGGGGGCTGCTATACCAGGGACACAAGATCGTCTGGTGGTGGGCCCAGGGGGGGACCGCGCTCAGTAGCGGCGAAGTGGGCCAGGGGTACCGCCAAGTCGCCGACCCCAGCGTGTATGTCAAGTTCCCCATCGTCATGGACGACCGCGCGCGGGAATTGGGCATTCCCGAGGGGACCAGCTTGCTGGTCTGGACGACAACCCCCTGGACGCTGCCCAGCAATCAATTCGCGGCGGTGAATCCGGAGTTGGAATATGTGGTCGTGGTTGATTCCAGGCAACCAGGCCAGCCGCTTTTAGTGGCGGAGTCGCTGCGGGAAGCATTGGCCGATAAATTCAAGTCCGAATTTCAGATCACGTCCCGATACTCTGGCACACAGTTAGTTGGCCTGTGCTATTTGCCACCATTTGATATTTATATCAACAGAAATGATTCTAGGGAAAGTAACTCGGCGGATAACTACTCTCGCAAGACGCTGGCTTGGAAGCTCGTTGCGGCGGACTTTGTCACCACCGACAGCGGCTCCGGCGCGGTCCATATTGCCCCCGCGTTTGGCGAAGTTGACTTTCAAGTTCTCTTGGAGGAGCAATCCCGGGCAAAGAATGGCTCCGGACCCCAGTTAATCAACTGCGTCGGCCCCGATGGCAAATTCACCGCCGAAGGCCCCGACTATTGTCGCGGCCGCTGGGTGAAGGACTGCGATCGGGACATCATTCGCGATCTCAAATCGCGCGGTCTGCTCGTGCATCAAGAGCAATACCTGCATGACTACCCCTTTTGCTGGCGGGCCGAAAACGACCCCCTGATCCAGTATCCGCGGCGGAGTTGGTTTATTCGCACATCCCAGTTCAAGGACCAAATGCTGGCCAACAACGCCCAGATCAATTGGCTGCCGGAACATATCCGCGACGGGCGGTTTGGCAACTTTTTGGCCACCAATGTCGATTGGGCCTTATCCCGTGAACGCTACTGGGGCACGCCGCTGCCGATCTGGGTCTGTGATGCAACAGGCCAGATGGAAGCCGTTTGCAATTATGCCGAATTGCTCTCTAAGCCTGGTGTGACAGGGACCGAAGTTTGGGAACAGGCCGTTGCCGCCGCGCGCGCGGCAGGGCAGGAACTGGTGGAGGACCTAAAAGTTCACAAGCCGTATATCGACGCCATCACTTACGATTCCCCCTTTGCCACCGGGCCGGATGGACTGCCCGCGCGGATGCGCCGCGTGCCGGATGTGATCGATTGCTGGTATGACAGCGGGGCGATGCCCTTTGCCCAATGGGGTTATCAGGGGGAAGCGGGGGGAACGAGCGGCGGGGAAGGGGCCGCTGCGGCGGCCCGTGAAAAATTTCACCAGCAGTTTCCCGCCGACTTTATTAGCGAGGCGATCGACCAGACCCGCGGTTGGTTTTATAGCCAATTGGCCATTAGCACGCTCCTCTTTGGCGAAAAACCCGCAAATGCTGGCCAAACCCCCGCCCGGCAGTTTGACCCCCAGCGCGACGCGCCGCAGACCCAATATCCTAAGGCTCCTTCAGCCAGTGCGCTCGCGACGGGATTTGCTCCAACCTATCCGCACCCTTTTAAAAACTGCATCGTGCTGGGCCTGATGCTAGGGGAGGATGGGCAAAAAATGTCCAAGAGCAAGCGGAACTACCGCGAGCCCAACGAGATTTTTGACAAATACGGAGCGGACGCCTTGCGCTGGTATTTTTACGCCACGCAGCCCCCCTGGACGACGATCCGTTACAGCGAGCAAGCGATCAAGGAAAGCGTTCCGGACTTTTTATTACGGCTCTGGAATGTGTATAGCTTTTTTGTGATCTATGCCAATATCGACGGCTTTGATCCAGCCGCGCGGCTCTTGGGCGATGTGGCGCAGCTCGAGCCGGATATTTTACGGACGGCGCGGGGTTACCGACCGATCAGCCAGCGAAACGAACTGGACCGCTGGATCTGTAGTGAATTGCACCGGACGGCGGCGGGGGTGATCGCGCGCATGGACCAATATGATAATTTTGGCGCATGCGGCCTGTTAAAGGAATTTGTGGACGCGCTGTCCAATTGGTATGTGCGCCGCAGCCGGGACCGCTTTTGGAGTAATGACAAGGAATCGCCCGAAAAGCTGGACGCCTATTGGACCCTGTATGAGTCGCTGTTGACCGCGGCCAAGTTGATCGCGCCGTTTACGCCGTTTCTGGCCGAGGAATTGTGGCAAAAGCTGGCCGCGGAACCATTTGGCAACCGCGCGGTGGAGAGTGTGCATCTGTGCGATTATCCCACCGGCGAAGCGGATTTTATAGACGAAGCCTTATCCCTGCGGATGAATCTGGTGCGGGAAATCGCCTCCCTAGGCCGGGCCGCGCGGGGGAGCGCAAAGCTAAAAGTCCGCCAACCGCTGGCCAAGGTGGAGGTTGTCCTGGCCGATCCGGCGCAGCAGGACTGGCTAGAGCGGCACCAGGGACTCATTGCCGAGGAACTGAACGTGCTGCAGGTGGAATTCACCCGCCATGCCGAACAGTATATCGACTACACAGTGCTGCCGGATCTGAAAAAACTTGGTCCTAAAATTGGCAAGCGGTTGCCACTGCTCAAGCAGGCCCTCGCCACCGCCGACGCCGCGAAACTACTGGCGGAGATGCAAGAGCGCGGCAGCGTGACGCTGCCATTGGCGGATGGGCCGCTGGAACTGACCAGCGACGAGCTGTTGATTCGCCTGCAGGCCAAGCCGGGCTGGACCGCCGCGCAGGGGACCGCGTGCGTGGTGGTCCTGGCGACGGAATTGACGCCCGAACTGCTTCGCGCCGGTTATGCGCGGGAGATCGTCCACACGGTGCAAAGCCTGCGTAAGGATTTGGAACTGGAGTACACCGATCGGATCGAAATATTGACCGCCAGCGACGACGGGCAAATTCTGGCCACTTTAACGGAACATGGCCCCTACATCCAGGCCGAAACCCTGGCAACGGCAATCTTGCCCCGGCTTGACACCACTTCTCCGCGCCGCGCTAGCGCAGTCGAGACCCTCTCTCTAGGGGAGGGACCCATAGAAATCGCGATTCGGGTGTGAGGCGTAGCGGTGAGTTCTCCCGTAACGGCGAGTTTTTACTCGCCGGAGTACCTCTGTAGCGAAACTTGCCAAGGTTTCGTGCTCTCAACTACCACCTGGTAGCATTACTATTCAGATTAAATTCCAGCACTAGCGCTCAGACCAATATCCCGGCTCCCTGCTAGTGTGGGCAATGGCCACAACCAGGCATTCATCGTTATGCAATATACGATAAATAATTTGAAATGGAAACCTTTTTAATAAGTAGTAGTGATGGCGTTCATCACATTTTGGATAACGAAAAGGGTCAGCCGCGATTGCAATCATGGCCTGATTGACAAAAAACTCAAAGTTAATTGCAGCTGTTTTACTGCGAGCGGCATACCACCGCAGAGATTCCAGATAATCCGACTCCGCTTCCTGGCTAAATAAGATATTACTCATGCAGTTCCACCAACTTACGCGCGTTTTCCTGGACTTCCCCCCAAGGTTTGGACGAGCTGCGTCCCGCATCATAATTTGCGGATCGCTGTTGGGCTGCGGCTATCCACGCAGGGCTGGGCAATACCCAATCCTCCGGTGAAAGTTCTTCCCACAATGTTTCCAGCATACGCAGCCGGTCGGATGCTGACAAACCACGAGCCGCTGTGAGGATTTCATCATAAACAGGTGGCATGGATTTGCTCCTTAACCAATGATAATCAAACAATATGTGAATGTCGTGCGCGCTGAGATGCAATTGGCTAATTGTTTTGAATATATCTATTCTACTTTTACCTACTTGCTACTGCCAGTGTGAGTCGGAATGCCTTGATGTCTAAGGTTGGTTCCAGTCCTCCCGTCTCTGGCTTTATCCGGAGCCCCTGCTGGCTTGTCCAGCCGTATTAAGTCAATTAAAAAAATAAGAATGAAAAATGAAGAATTGTGAATTATCATTCCCCATTCCGCCTTCTGCCTTCATACTTCATCATTTCCGTTTTCACATCCGCTCCACAATTAATTCCGGCGGTGCTACCCGTTCCGGGCCAATCGTCCAGGACGTTTGCACCAGCTCCCGCGCGTGGGCCGCTTTATCCGGCGGGGCAAACATTTTAGCCAGCGGCTGGCCCCGCTCCACCCGGTCCCCTAATCGCACCAGAATTTCCAGCCCCGTCGAGTGATCCAGCCGGTCGGTCTGTACCTTGCGCCCTCCGCCCAATTCGATGATTGCCAGACCCAGTTGTTCGGCGTTGCAGGCGGTAATGTAGCCGCTCTCACCAGCCAGAACGTCCGCCGCGGGAGCGACCGTCAGCCGCGCCGCGGGATCCCCCCCCTGGGCGGCTACCATTTGGCAGTATTTTTCGTAGGCGCGGCCGCTGGAGAGATGCCCGGTGAGGATTTGGCTCGCCGCCGGCGCGTCTGTCGCGCGCTGCGTCATGACCAACACTTCGACGCAGAGGGCCAGCGTGATTTCCCGCAAGTCCGCCGGACCCCCCCCCTGTAACATTTCCACCGCTTCCAGCACTTCGACCGCGTTGCCGACCATTCGGCCATTCGGCTGGCTCATATCCGTCAAAAGGGCCGTGGTCTGGACGCCCATGCGCCGCCCCGTGGCCACCAGCGAATGCGCGAGGGCGCGGGCGTCGGCCAGAGTTTTCATAAAGGCGCCGCTCCCCCATTTGACATCGAGGACGAGCGCGCTGGGGTTTTCAGCCAGCTTTTTGCTCATGATACTGGCGGTGATCAGGGCCAGGGAGGGGACGGTGCCGGTCACGTCGCGCAGGGCGTATAGTTTTTTATCGGCGGGGGCTAGTTCGGCGCACGCGCCGGTAATCACACACCCGACGCTATTCACCACCGTTTGCATTTCGGCGATCGACAAATCCGTGCGAAAGCCGGGGATGGACTCCAGCTTGTCCAGGGTGCCGCCTGTCGCCCCCAGCCCGCGCCCCGACAGCATCGGCACCCGCAAGTCGCAACAGGCCAACAGCGGCGCGAGAATCAGTGATGATTTGTCGCCGATACCGCCAGTCGAATGCTTATCCACCGGCGGCGGCCCGTCCGCCGGCCACTGCAGGATACTGCCGCTGTGCAGCATCGTCGCCGTCAGACTGGCGATTTCGTCGGTGGTCATCCCGCGGCAGAGGATCGCCATCGCCAGGGCTGACATTTGATAATCGGGAATCGTGCCGGCGGTAAAGCCACTAATAAAGTCGCGAATCTCATGGGCGTGCAAGACATGCCCATCACGCTTGCGGGCGATCACGGCGGCGGGGGAAAAGGGGGGCATGGGGGAATGCAGAGGTAAGAATGCAGAATGATGAATAATGAAGGCAGAATTGCGGAACGGGGGTTTGGGGCGAGGTGGGAGACGGGAGGGTGAATTGTAGGAGGCGACTCTGTCGCCGAAGCAATCTCTATTTTTCAGTCCGCGCTCTTCAATGATTTAAGTCTGACGCGATTTGCGGCAGCAAACCTAGCTTGGTCAATTCACCTTCGGCAGCGGAAAATAACTTGCAAAACGTCTGTCGGTGCTTTTGATAGCTTTCCGCAGAGGTTTCACGGTCGCAATTATACTTGCTTTCCTGATACTCCTTAATCAAGTCTTGCATGCACTTTATCAATAGGTCCTGTGCTTGCTTTATTTTTCCGTTGTTAGCCCAGATTTCCGCGAGGACATCCATTTCTTCCCAGCGAAAATAGTTGGGGCTGTTGTCCAGGAATTTGGTGAAAAAGGATTCAGCTAATTCATGATTTCCCGCAAGGTATGCGGCATTGCCAAGTTGGGTCAAACCCATATTATTTTGCCAAAATGGAGTAAGCTGATCAATTGCCAGCAGGATATCATGTGGCTTGTTCAAACTAGCCAGCGCCGCGGTATAATCTGAAAAATATCGTTGAATCACGCCATCAAGTCGATAGTAAGTGAATTGGCACTCTGAGGGAGCATCCTTCGCTGTTTGTAAGAACTGGTAATAGACGTCTTTCCAGACTTCGGCGGGTGATTGATTCCGTAGGGTTGTCAGGGCCTGAACATAATCCGCAAGGTGCTGGGCAAGCGGTCCACTTTCATGGGCCTTGGCCCTCAGTGTTGGATCGGCGACTGTTGCCGCATCCAAAAGCTTTTCGTAGGCCGTGACAATCTGTTCTGGCGATCGAGGGGGAGTGTTTCTCTTCAAGTATTTTGCTCGCTCCGCCTCATGCCCCAAGCCCAACAATTCCCGACCGATGTGCAGGGACAGGATGTAGGATTCAGTGAAGTCCGCGGGTTGCTCGGCCGTAGGATACCAACGGCTCCGCGGCCCATCCAGGACGGCAAAACCTGGTTGTTCGGCGTATGTTCCACTTGCCAATGCCACCAGCCGCGCGGGGTAGCCCAACTGCGGAGAGATTTCCGCAATGTGGCGGATGGCGGGTTGCTCAAGTTTGCCATGCCTCCATTGTTGGAGCAGGGATTCGTATTCACGGGCGTCCGTCACGTCGGAAACATCGATCAAGTTTTGATGCTCCAGCTCCCAGCAGCAATGAATGGCGTAAATGTCCTCGGGCGGACGTTCGCGCATCGACTTTGTAAAGAAACACCAAGTCATGCTCCCCACCAGGCCGATATTAGAATCATCCTCCGCGAGTCCCGTCTGATCGCGGACTGTGTAACGAATGAGCCAGAATGGTTTGAGCAATCGTTCCGGCGGCCATTCCAACCAGCGATGATCGACAATTTCCAGCGAATCCGGGGGATGACCAAGTTCATTGGGATGGGCCAGCCAGTTAGAGAAATTCGCCAGCGCCTGAAAATCTGGATCGAGGCAGACCGCCGGGATCAGCTCTTCCCGGCCCAGCTCGTGCAGGTAGCGTATCGCAACCTGGGAGTGATTGTAGTCCTCGCAATATCGGATGAGCACCTTAAATCCCGCTTCTCGCCCCACTTTTGCCGCCGCCCAGGCTGCTTCGAGCTGCACGCCGGGGTCGGGATGTTCCATTGCCAGTCGGAGGAGTTGATCCCGCGTGGCTGGATTAATAAATGGCAGGGCGGCCGTGGCGCTATGCGCGTAACTGTAGTTTTCGGGATTGGTATCCGACAGCCAGGCACGCAGCCTTTCCCAGCCCGCCGCATCGTCAAAAGGATGCTCATCCAGTTGGTCCGCCAGCGCTGATTGATTAGCGGAATCGAGCAGCGCTACCGCGATAAAACCGGCTGGCAAGGGATTGGTTAGCTCTTTATAGAGTTGGCCGCGATGCGGATGGTCGGCGGAAAAGTTTGCCAGAATGACATGCCACATATAGTCATCCGGCGCCACGGGGCGTTTGGCGGCGGTAATGATTCGCTGCAAACCTTGGCCAGTACCATACATGGCAAATATTTTCAGAATGAATAAGAAACTGTCTTTCTCTAGAATATTTTCCTTTGTTAGCCAATCATCGACGATTTTGAATAAGAGAGCTAACCCTTGTTGTGCAAACACATCAAACGCGGGAACGTCCCCCCCCGCGACATCCTGAAAGAGGCCGATCAACGCGCGCAGGCGAGAGGATTTTTCTGGATCAGTGTCAGGTTGCTGGGCAACTTGGGCTAACGTACGGCAGACAGCGGTTGCGTCGGCCTTGGTCTCGATGGAATAGTCCCCTAATTCATGAATCTCATGGAATAAATCCCCGTCGGATTTCATCCCACGATCGATGGCTCTGATTAATGGGCTGCTAAACACCTTGTTCTCCAAAATCAAATAGTCGCCAGGAATTCCTGGTTAAAACCAGCCTTCCCTCAAATTTGCTTGACGGCCACAAAAATTCTCCCTTATATTAACAAGATCGCTTCTCCGTGCGAACCGGCACTCTGCCGGGGTTGATATTTTGGGGGTAGATTCGTTTTTTTACGGCAATTTTTCGCCCATGTGAAACCGTACTCCTCTCACTCCATGAGAGGGAAGTTACTGTACTCCCGTCACTCCGTGAGTGAAAACTACAGTACTCCTCTTACTCCGTGAGAGCAGGGTCATTGTAATGCTCTCATTCATGAGGGAATGTGCCTGTGAGGGTAAACAACCACCAAGCCGCCGCTGGTATCGGCCGCAGTAGGTCCCGTCCGCCGGACGGGGCAAGCGCGGAGGGGCAGGGGACGCGGGACGCGAGAGTAGGTCCCGTCCGCCGGTCGAGACTGGTGCGATGAGGCAGGGGACGCGAGTGGCAGGGCGAGGGTTGCGGGGACATATTTGCTTTTACGGCTGATGTGATAGAAGCAGGGGGGCGGAAGTGCCGGGGTGAATTGTAGGAGGCGACTCCGTCCCCGAAAATTCATAATTTTAATTCTTAGTTTCCAGAGGGTGCATTATGCAATCTCAATCATTCACTCGCTCAGCGGTAGTGATTTTGCTCACCAGTGTCTGCTGGACGAGTTGCGGATTGACAATTGGCCAGGAGCAGGGGGCGCAACCCGCGGCCGCGGCGCGGGATGCCACCAAGTCTGCCCCCCCGTTCACCATCTCCCAGGAAACGACCTACATCACCGAGCCCCTCAACCCGAATGGCTACCCCGATTATGTCGCCGCCGTGAATAAGGAATTATCCAAAGGCGTAACGCCAGAAAATAATGGGGCGGCGGTGGTCCTGGCGATTATCGATCCGCATGCCGAACCAAAAAGCGACAATCTTTATAAGCTGCTAAAAGTCGAGCGTCCCACCAGCGGCTATTTGCAAAGTTATAAAACGTTCATTTCCGAAAAATTGACTCGCGATGGCTATGAAGCGGATACCGCGGCGTATTTAGCCACGGAAAAGCGACTAGAGGACCAATTTGACGCGGCTCTGACCCGGCCTTGGACGGAAGAAGAATTCCCCCCTGTGGCGGAATGGCTCAAACAGCAGCAACCCGCCCTCGAAACGTTTAAGAAAATTCGCCAAAAGGACCGCTGGTTTGTGCCTTTGGAGCTCGATCCTGAGCGATTGTCCTTCATGGAAATTAGACTATCTTTACAGCATCAAATGCGTGACATCGCCTGTGCGCAAGCAATTTTGGCTCTCCGCGAAATCGGTCATCAACGATACGCCCAAGCGGCGGAAGTGATCGCGGACTCGCTGCATTGGTTACGGATATCGCAACCTGCTTGGGCGTTTATAGAGAAAATCATAAATGTAAACAATCACTCTACCGCGCATGATGCTCCACTAATGCATTTGACTTATGCCGCGCCAAGCGGCGCAATTGATGTCGAAGGACTGGTAAAGCTGCATGGTTCAATTGATAAATCAACTTGGAACAAGATATTGCATCATTATGATCGTATGAATATTTTGAGCATTATGTGTGAAATGGCCCAATACGGATACAACTGGTCGACGATTCCAGGTGAAAAACTGACTGTTGGCGCTGATCAGCAGTTTAATGACACTGTGGATTTTGACGTTATGTTGCAAACGATAAATGGCTATTACGACCGCAAGGAGGAAATTCTACGGCTATCAACAGCCGAAGAACGTTGGAAAGCATTTGAAGAGCTAAAGCAGAAAGTGGCTAAAGATCGACAAGGCATCAAGGATTCTGGACTTTTGTACAAAGCCATGCTTGTGAGTATGTCAAAAGAGGAACGATCGCGTGCCTGTGCCGCCTTAACTTATACTATTATGACCACCGGTTTCAATCACGGTATTCAAATGAAACTTCTCCAACGGCTAGAACTTCAAGCCAACCTGCAACGGGCCAATCTGGCGCTGGTGCGCTATCGGGCTAAGCATGGTAAATACCCGCTCGATTTCGCGGAACTAAAGTCCGAAGGTATTGAAGCTTTGCCACGCGAATTAATTGTGGAGGGCCCGATCAAATACAAGACCGATGGTGACAATTTTGTGTTGTGGAGTATCGGTTACGACGAAAACGACAGTGGTGGATATAACGGGTATGACCAAGCTGATCATCTCCACGATGACTACGCCGTCTTTTCCCCCGCATGGCAGCCAAAACCACCCCCCAAGATGGAAACTGAGGACGGGGAAAAATGAGTGAGAGAAAAGTGGCCAGGATGAGGGACTATAGACGTAGGTAGCGGGGTTAAAGCTGGCTTTGCCACCCGGCTAGCGCTGTTATGCCGCCAATGGCATCGGCGTAGAAACAACAACCACCCGAGCGGCGTGCGTCAGTCCGTTGGTAATGCCCTTCTCAACTGTAACACTGCATATTCTTGACGCCCAGCGTCATTCACCCCTATATTACCAAGATCGCTGCTCCGTGCGAACCAGCGTTCTGTAGGTGCCCACTTGGCCTTGATCAGTAGATATCGATTTTGCGGCTGACATTAGAACCCACAAATCATGCCTCTTATACATCGTGTGTCACTTGACATCTTTGCTGACTATCATCAGTTCTACCTAGCTGACGGTGGTATGAAGTGGGAAATTCCCATAGATTGGACTGACAAGGATATACAAAATGGAGCGCTTGTCACCGATAGCGTTATCGCTGTCTCTCCAGCGCGTAATATGACTGTCCCTGTTGATATTGAATTATATGACCAGCCGCAAGAAATCGACCTTCAGAACGTAGATCACGCGTTTACCTGTTCATTAGAACTGCCAACGGGACATTTGCAGGTTCAAGAATGCGCTGGGCCTGAGAGATGCTATCTTACGGTTCCAAATGGTATCTACACCGTTCATGTACTCTTCAGTAAGCTTGCAGAAATTAGCGAAGACGGCCTAGAAGGCAAGGACCAGTACAAAATATTGCTTTGGCCCGGCAGCCGTCAACCGCTCAATGTCCTTAAGCAATGGCAAGGGAATTGGAGGGGTTAGTTGTGCGACTCAAAATTTGGTCGAGTACTATTCTTTCGCTGTCAGTGACAAATCCTGTAAATTAGCTGACTCATAACTCTGAATTCTTACCCTCGCATTCACCTCGCTTCTCAACCTTCCTTCCCCACTCGTCGCGGCGTTGATTTGTACTTTTCCAGCACACCCAGCACCAGCGCGCGTAGCTTTGGTTCCGCCGCGTGGGCCGTGGCGATGATCTTGGGGACGTCGGCCACTTCCAGGCAATCGGGAAAGCACATGTCCGTGATGATCGAAAATCCGACCGTCCGCAGCCCGCAATGGGCGGCCACGATCACCTCGGGCACGGTGGACATGCCGACCACATCCGCCCCGATCTGCCGCAAAAAGCGGTATT
Source organism: Pirellulales bacterium (assembly GCA_033762255.1). NCBI lineage: Bacteria > Pseudomonadati > Planctomycetota > Planctomycetia > Pirellulales > Pirellulales bacterium. The sequence goes on from JANRLT010000015.1 coordinate 66,820, forward strand.
CCGCCCGTGTCTCCAGGTTGGGTCCGCTGACCGCGACCAGCACGCCACGATGGGCGATGATGTTGTTTTTGCGCGCGACTTCCAGGGCCACCTCGTTGAGGGCGTGGTCGTAGGGCTGGCTCATATCGGGAAAGCGCGGCCCCAGGCGTTCGTCGTTGATGCCAATCAGCGGGTTCCCCCCCATGAGGTTGATATGGTCGTCGATGACCATGATGTGTCCCAGCCCATAAAAGGGATTCATGCCACCCACGGCGTTGCTGACCACCAGCAGTTCCGCCCCCAGGGCCTGCATCACGCGGACCGGCAGCGTGATCTGTTTGAGGGGGTACCCCTCGTACATGTGAAACCGCCCCTCCATGGCCAGCACCGACAGTCCGCATAGTTTGCCGCAAACAAGCCTCCCGCGATGGCTAGTGGCGGTGGACTGGGGAAAATGGGGGATGTCGGTATATTCGATGCTGGCTTCGATCTGAATTTGCTCAACCAGGCTCCCCAGGCCGGTCCCCAGGATAATTCCCGCCTGCGGAGGGTGGTTCCAGTGCGAGCGGATAAAGCGGACGGCGTCCTGGATTTTGTCAAAAAGATCAAGCATGGCGGGTAAAATAAGTTAATACGATAGGTTGGCGGGACGGCCATTGCTGGCGGCGGTGAGAAAATTCATACGGCTGAAGTTGCACACGCTAGTCAAAACGCAGGCTGGCGGCACTGGCTGCCGATACGTCAACCGGTAAACGGCATTGGGCATATCTTATCGCATCTGGGGGAGAGTTTCAATTCTGGCGGATTGACGGTGTAGTAGGTCCCGTCCGCCGGACGGGATCAGGGATGTAAAGTCAAAGATGTTTCACTTGTGGAAAATTGTAGGAGAACTTGCTAAATGTTCCGGCTGGAATGAGCGTTCAAGCGCTGACCAGAATTCTGGCGAATTCTGCTACATGGCTGACCAGAATGGCGAATTCTGCTACTGCCTGGCGCAGGAGAATCAGCCGCGTAGCGGCGGCGGATTGTAGCCGGGGGTGCAAACCCCCGGAATGATAATGCTAAAAACTATTCTGCCGGGCCGCGGCCTACTATTTCCAATCGTCCGGCGGATCAGTCGCGGTGTCCGACTCGGCAGCGCGCAGCAGCAAGATGATCGCCTCCCGCGCGTCGGTCAGGCCTTTGTATTCCGCCGGTGCGTAAGGCATGGTCTCTAGCAGCCGCGCTAGTCCGGCGGCGGTCGCAGGTGATTCCAGCACCCGCCGTAGCGGCACGACCTCCATGCGAATGGCAAAGAGAATGCTACGGCTAATCGGCAGCTTGAGTAATAGCTGATGTTCCAGTCGTATCCAAAACTCGTCGACCACCACGGTTTTACCCAGTGGCGGGCGCGGACGGTCGGGGTGTTGGTTTAGGTCGGGAACTCGGCTGTAACCGGCGTTTTCGCGTAGCCAGGCAACGCCGGGGGACATTCGGGCAAAAAATGTCTCTATCTTGCTGTCAAGCTCCGCGTTTAGCCCCGGCACGGGATGGTGCGTTTCGCTCATCGTCCGCTGAAGCTTGTCGCGCAATGCCCACGAGCTGGGAAAGCAGACCACGCCGCCGATGAGCCGATGATCCCCTTTGTCGTCCGGGTGCATCCAGGCAAAGTCGGCTTCCCAACCACGCCCCAACTCTAACAACTGTGCCCACGGCGGGAGAGCGGGGTTAATGGAGACGCCCAGCGTTTGAGCCAGTTCCACCGTCTCCCGCAGGGGGGAATGGGCGGCATCGGTCAGTGCCGCGTATTTCTCGGGGTCTTCATCCAGCCAGTGCGCCCGTTCCCGGCGCACCGCGTCCGTGGGATCGCGCCGGGCAAAAAATGCCTCCACATTTCCCGGCCTCAGCCCCATGACCCATTTGTGTTTCGCGTCGGCCATGAGTCGCCCCCAATCCGGCCCGCCGCCGCGGTTGAACGGTGTTGGTATGTCATGTGAGATCATGCTGCCGCGACTCCCCAAGGTGCCGCCTCATTGATGTGTTGACATGCCCCGTCCGGCGGATGGGACCACAAAATGCCAATCACTCTCCTCGTGTGGTATCACCACCGTCGCTTAATGAATATCCGCGCACTTCTTCCGCGGACAGAACCCGTCCAAGTACGAGGACATCATCAAAGATCACCGTTCCGGTACCCCCGCCCGGCCCCAGATCCAGTCCCAGGCGGTTGCTGCTGCTGGTTCGGCGGGTGAGATTCCCGGCGCCCGCGAGTCGGCCGTCGAGGTAGAGCCGGTGCCCGCCGTCGCCGACCGTGCTAACAACATGATGCCACTCGCCGTCATTCACGCTCTCCGCCGCTATGATCGGGTCGGCGTTTTGCAGGCGGAATTGCGGCTTGCCCCCTTCCAACATCAGCGTATGGTCGCTCCAGCGGTTGTTGTAGCTGCTGTACCGTTTAGCCTCGCACAATCGCAGGTTCGGGGCAGTCGTTTTAAACCAAAAGGCGACGGAGTAGTTGGTGTCCGGCAATCGCAACTCCTCATCGATGGCGAATATGGCCGGTCCAAATTCCCCCTTCGCGGTGAGTTCGATGCCATGGCCGGTCTGACCAGGGCTCCGCCGCGCGTCGCCCGTCAGCCGCCCAAACACATCTCCACCGGCCGCGCTCCAAAAAAGGGAGGCGTCTTGATCTTCAAAATTGAACCGGGCGAGTACCTCGGGCCGCTTCTCCGTCACCACTTCCACCGCCGTTTTCTCGCCGACCGCCGTGGGGTGTAAAAACTCGGGCAGTACCGCCCGACGGTCAAGGCTGGGCGTGTCGTGGCTAAGAGCGATGGCAGCTTCTCCCTTTTTGAACCCGCATTCGAGTTTCAGGTCCACGCGCTGTCCAGCTGCCAGACGGACGCGGGTATAGCTATGTTCTTGTGTTGAATCAATGACGAGATGGCCATTGAGCCATAATTTGGTAAAAGTCGGCTTGCCTCTGTCCCGCCATGGAAAGTTGCCGCGCACCTCAAAACGCAGGTCTTCATTCGTGGCGGCTTCGTATTGACCGGTCCATCTCGCGCTGAACGTGTCCGCGGTGATGGCCTTGTCCGGCGCGCCTTGTCCCCAGTTAAAATAGACGAGCTGGTCCTCGCGGGTGATAACCGGCGAACCGGAACAGTCCGGTGTGTTAAAGTACTCGCCTATCAGTCCGGTGCCGTTGCGTTTGGCAACTGATTTTACGGTGTCATGCAGAACAAATTTACCTTCCTGGCGATGCCAGCCCTCCCAGCCGGTTATGCGATAGATGGGCGCTCCGCCGCCGCTGTTGAGCGCAAAGTAAAGCACCTCGCCGGTCTTGGGATCCGTATGGAGCCGACCGCACGGGTATTCGTTGGCATTATACATGCCGTAGGCTTCCTTGGGACTATAGTCGGTCGGCACGCGCAGCAGTTCGTCCACGTACAGTCCATCCTCTGTCCAGACCGTCGGGCGGGCTGTTTCTTCGTCGGAGGCATCACCCCAAATGACGCACCCCTGGGCGAGTCCCACCAACCCCCGGGCCATAGCGGTGCTGCCGGTCTCGTGGTCGTTGTCCGGGCTATGCCGGCCGACGCTCCAAAGTAGTTTGCCGGCATTATCCCACTTCACTAACCGGTCGATCGCGGAACAAGAGTTGTAGTACCACGCGCCGTGGTTTTCCGAGCCTTCGTGGGGGTTTTTTGCCCCTTCGGCAAAGCTGCCATAAGTGTTGCCGGCCGGGTCATGGCGATAGTCTCCGGGGAAATAATTACCTCCCGCTTCGGATATGCCGGGGAGCTGGGCGGACGGCATATCGCGGTAAATGGGTGTGCCCCCCTGGGTGATATTTTCCGGGTCGAACCGTTTTGCGGGTTGGTAATCCGTGGGCGCTGGAGTGGTGAACAGCGTTAATGTCAGGGGATTGATCCGACCGCCGATTTGGTGGCCTATCATCCAGTCAAGCTCATTATCGGCGGCTTGACCGTCATCGTTTAGGTCCACCCATAGGTACGCCCTCCGCTTATTATCGCGCCAAGAACTAGCAACACATGGGCGGATGGTTTTGGCCTTTGGGTCATAGATCACCAGCGAAAGACCGCCGTGTAAAGCCCCCCCCTGGATGTATACCCGGCCTTCCTTTTCAAAGAGATCGGGTACTTGCGGCACCGTTGAGAACGGGTTGGAGGCGAATACATCCTGGTACACCTCTGCCACGCGCCACGTCTTTTTCGCATAGTCCACCTCCCACCTTACCAGCCCCTGTTGCGGCGCATTGGCCAGTGTCCAGACAAACCGCGGATCGGCAGGTTCCGGGCAAGCAATCACACCGTAGTGCTGCGCTCCGTACCACTCGCGGAGGAGTCTCCCTTCGGCGTCAAAGCGAGCCGTGCGACGGGGAGGAGTATGATGCCCTTCGGTAACAATGAATCCTCCTTCATGATCGGCTTCGATGTCCGAGATGCCGCGAAAGTTGGTTGGCACGTACACGCCGTCGCCGCGCCCCGCGGGCAGACCGTATTCCTTGAGCAAGTTGCCCGACGAATCAAATCGTTTTACTTGATGTCGCGGATTTGTGTTTGAAAACATAAGACTATTTTCGGCGACTAGGATATTTCCCGATTTTGGATCCGCCGCCAGTCGCCAAGGGTGCAGTAATTGATCGGCGGAGATGACCACCTTTGGTTCTTTCTGATCGCGTGTGAACGAAACCACCGCTCCGCCAGAGATCGCGTACGCGATACCATCTTTTCCGCCGGCAATGCCCGCCAGTTTGGTAAAACCTTTTGCCGTATCGATCAATTTTCCGTCTTTCCCGCTGTACCAGCATACCGCATCGTACTGGGGAAACGCGGCCAGGATCAGATCGCCGCTTGCATCAGCCGCGAGGTCGGCGGGGCACTTCTCTATCCTGAGCATCCGTTTTTCCTCGTCCTTGGCGGACGGCGGAGGAGTGTAGCCTTCCCACCCTAAATTCCAAGGTTGGGGCGACGTGTCACCCCCAGTGAATACCTTGCCCGTCTTGGCGTCGTATCCGTATAAATCGCCATTCGGCATTAATTCATAGAGTCGCCCGTTCACGAGTGTGATTGCGAGGGTCGGTTGTGCCCATGGATCGGCTGACCAGCGATCATTCACCCACAAATGCTTACCGTTTAGATCGGTTTTTACGGCGTAATGCGCGCCCTCGTTGGCAGCGCCGACACGGTACAGGCCGGTGGAGTCGATTGCCGCCCCGACGGGGGCCTCGTGGTTGCCGGTGGCCCGTTCCCACGCCGGGTCAACGTTTTGGCCTATTTGCATGAGGTACTCCGCCCGCAGACCGGTCGTGGCGAGAAGTTTCCATGAGTAGTCGCCGGGTGGCAGCGGATTACCGTAGCGGTCCATGCCGTCCCAGAACGCGGTGTGCTTGCCGGCCGTATGCGGAGCGCCCGTAAATAAAGTGCGCACAAGTCGACCGTCATTCTGATAAATCGCTAGCGATAAACGCTGGGCTTTGGACAGGTCGAAGTTAATAACCGCGCCGGAAAGCGAGTCTGGCAGCACCGGACGTTCGGCTTGCACGCCGGTCCACATAGCCAACGAGAAAATTATCAATACCAAAGCGAATAAACTTCGACGAATCATCGTGTTAGGCATGAAAATCCTCAACGACAAAGAACTATGGGTCAATTGTGCGCGTGGCGGATCAGGAATAGACGGTTGCTGAAATTGCCTTATGACCTCGAACGTAGCGCTATTTCAGGATAGCGACAGTCACAACCGTATTATCGTAGATTGGCACGACAGCGATAGTTCGTATCGTACCTGTGGGAAAAACTGGAGTCAACAAAATGCACATTCACACGTGGGATACGCTGTCGCCTGGAAAAGTAAGACCGCCACTGGATAAAATCCAGAGCCAAGGCAGTCATCGGTGATCATAAACACCGTAACCGCCGATGGCTGCGGCGGTTTACCTTGTGTTAAACAAGAAAATGAAAATTAAGCGATAGAGGGCTAAACGTGTTCTGCCGCTGTAATTGTTACGATTTATTTAGCTGCGACGCGCAGCGGAGCGAATTGAGAAACCTGAAAATCGTTTATCATAGAGTTGCGGAGAAGACACCGAGGGGCATGGAGAAAATGGGATAGAAAAAATCTTTTACCGAACAGCAACTTGGATTATAGTGGCTACCGTTTAACAAATGGATGCTTATTCTCTGTTCGTTCGTCCGAACAGATCATCACAAGGGATTTTCCGAGGGCGGACGCAAAGCCCAGTTCATACCAAACGGTGGGATTACAAAACATTGTGCCAAGGTGTGAGTCTCTTTAAGTTTACCACATGCGTCAGCGGGCCGGAGCGAAGCGTGTTGATTATGAAAACCGACCCGCCGCTAGCTCCGTTGCTTGCGATTATTAGGCCGTGTGTTGGTACTGCTTTCTCTGTTCAATACTGCGTGCAAACGCCTACGCGTGTACCGTTGCAACAGAATTGGGTAGACGTTGACCACAATGTTGCCCAAGCTGAGGTAAACCGCCCAGCCTGGCCAGCCGATGCTCCACGCCCAAGCCGCGGACACGATTCCAAGCAATAACAATACGATGTGTCCGCGTTCGCTTTGCTCCGTGCGCAAGAGGAAGTCAGCAGCGGAACGACGGCCGCGAATCACACGAAAGTTAGGATCTCTTCGGCGTTCCCAACGGTTTGCGAGATCCCCGTTGGGAGCGAATTTGCGAAAAATGAGCACGCCGAGCGACTCGTAAAGCCGACCCGTATGTTCAAATCGTCGAACGGCGAAGTAGGCACTTGGCAAGATCCACCAGAGTGAGATACAAGCTATGACCAGGAGCGCGAACCACGCCCCGGGAAGAAAGTCACCGGATGGATACGCGAAAGGTCTCAGCGGGCCCCAGACGTACAGCCAAAACATCAGAAGGGGGCCTAACCAGCCTCCGGCCATACTCGCAAAGGGCAAGATATTTATTCCATGCGTTGGCGGGTCATGGCCTAGTCTGTCGCTTCGTGACATAGATGGGCTATCTCAACCAAGAACGTCGAAAAATAATCAGCATCCAGAAATCCGCGTATTCCAACACACAATATTCTGCATAGCCGTAGCTTATTGTCAACCAAATTTAATCAATAGTTTGCCACACGGAAATTCTGTAGAATTCTGCGCTTCCAAACTATACTTGATTTGTGTATTCGCCCATACCAGATTCGTTTTCCTGGCTGATCCCTGCCTTGCCATGGCTAAAAATCAGCTTGCTATGGAGCTACATCGACGGACATGCTTGCCGGGGTACAGATCCCAGTTAAGAGAAACTACGGCCAACACTCTATTTGCTAATTCGACCACACCCCACTCCTCCAAGGCCCTCGACCCAGCCATCCCCCAAGGGAATGCTTTTGGCAAATTGAAAACCACTATCGGGAGGTGGAGAAGGGGGAAATGGGAAAGTATGAATGCGGAAAGCAGAATGAATTCACTTATGTATTGCTGTTCGTACTACTGGTTCCCTTGCTACACAGTGCCTGTCGACGGGTGGACGCCATGCCACCAGTTGCCTGCTCTGTGTCCTTAGGTTCCTGCCGCTGCGCTTCGTAATAAATCTATTTTTTAGTGCTCCTTGACTCCGCGCTCCGCTGCGCGTCGCGGCTAAACAAAAACCAGCAACCAAAAACCATAACGCCAGCTAGTCCCGTCCGGCGGACGGGACCTACACTGGTTCCCGGCGGACGGGGCTTACTCCACCACCACCAGCGGGTCCCCCCAGACTTCCCATCGCGGTTCCACGCCCAGGCCCGGCGCGGTCGATGCCGCCAGTCGACCCTGCACCCGCTGCGGCGCGCCGGCCGCGGTGCTGACCGTCACGTAACTGTTAAAATCCGTGCTGGAAAAGAGCAACTCCGTCGGCGTGCTATGGGCCAGATGGGCGATCGCCGCCGTGGCAATGTCACCCCCCCAACTGTCCTCCAGCGTCATCGCGATCCCCAGCGTCGCGCACAGGTCGCGCGCTTGGGCGGTCTTGGTCAGGCCCCCCAGCTTGCTGATTTTGAGATTGACCACGTCCATGGCCAGGTCGCGCTGCGCTTTCAGTAGTATTTCCAAGCTGTCGATGTTTTCATCCAGGATAAAGGGCAAATCCGTATGCCGCCGCACGTTCAGGCATTCCTCATAAGTCAGGCAGGGCTGTTCAATGTAAACATCGACATCGCGCACCGCGCGGACCACGCGCATCGCCTCGTGCTGGGTCCAGCCGGTGTTAGCGTCCGCCGCCAGGCGGTCGCCGGGCTGCAACTGCGCGGCGACGGCATGGATCCGCGCAATATCGACATCCGGGTCGCCGCCGACTTTGAGCTGAAAGCGTCGATACCCCTGCGCGCGGTATTCGGCCACGCGGGAGGCCATTTTCTCGGGTGCTTCCTGCGAGATCGCGCGGTACAAGTGAAAATCCTCGCCATACCGCCCCCCCAATAGCTCGCACACGGGCAGGCCCGCCGCCTGGCCCAGGATGTCCCAACAGGCGATGTCCAGGCCGCTTTTGACATATGGGTGTCCCTTGAGCGCGGCGTCCATCAGGCGGTTGAGCTTGCCCAGTTGCCGGGGGTCCGCCCCCAGCAGGTGCGGTCCCAGTTCGCGAATACCCGCGCGGACGCCGTTGGCATAAGCGGGCAGATAAAACGGCCCCAGGGGACAGACCTCGCCATGGCCAGTCAGACCGGAGTCGGTCTCCACGCGGACCAGTGTGCTGTCAAAGATGGTCACGGACTTGCCGCCGGACCATTTGTAGGTGGTCTCATGCAGGGGTAATTCCGCGCGATAAGCTAGGATCCGAGTAATTTTCATGGGTGTGCGAATGGGAGAAAAAATGACAGATACAGCAGGGATCCGTGAACGTGACAGGGGAAAGCATGCGGCGCGGCTAACCAAAAACCAAATACCAGCAACCAAATACTCCGCCGATACCATCGGCGGCTTTGTAGAGCGTAACCAAATGCCAAAAATCAGCAACCAAATACCAAACTCCAAAAAACCACTCCGCCAAACTCCGTTCGGCGACGGAGTCGCCTCCTACTTCATCCAAATCTCCTCCATCAATTGCAAAATTTCCGGTTCGCTCTCGATCAATTCGCCCCGATTGAACGGAAAGAAATCATTCGCTCCAAAGTACGCCTCGGTCATTTCGGCAAAAAACTCCATCTGGTTGGTTAACGCATAGTGCTTGACCCGTTTGCCGTCATACAACAGCGCTTTTTCTCCCCGGCCGCTCGCTTTGTACTTGTTATACGCTTCCAAGATGCGTGGATCGTCAAAACCGTGCACCTGGTCATGATACGCGTGGGCCAGTTCGTGCAGTACGCACCACGGCTGTTCGCGAATATCGCGGCTATTCAAAAGTTCGCTGGCACGGGGGATATGGACGCATTTTTCCAGATCGGCCGCATAGCCGTTATCCGTCAGCCAATCAGCGCTGGGATGGTACTGCATGGTTCCCAACTCGCCATGACTTTGGTCCAGGACAATCGTGACCTGCCGCAGCTTTTTTAGCTTTTCGGGGGGCACTACGACCGCGATGTCGCGCAGCTTGGCCTCCAGTTGAAAGAGAATGTCGCTCCCCCTGGCCGCGCCCGGACCATGCAGCAGCCGATCATCAACCCGCACCGTCCAACCGGCAAGTTCCCGCTTGGTGTGCGCTGTGGGTTTATTGGATTGCTCTTTTGTGGCAGGTGGATCGGAATCGTTTTCCGCGGACTCCTCCGCCACAATAACAGAATGTCCCATGAGTAAAAGCAACCCCACTCCCACGCAGACGCGCCAAGTGCGACGGCACATGGCTAGCCACCCGTTGTTTTCTCCGCAACCCAGCACAGATTGAAACGTCATCAGTGATCCTTACAAAAGATGGGGAGGATAAAATGCCGCACTCGATTTGCTACTTATCAGTGATTTCGCCCGTGAGCGCCTTTCACTGCTGAGCGTCGGCCGCTCCTATTTGCAGGGGAGAAATCAAACGATTATGATAGATTTTGGATGTGGTGGATGATAGTCTCATTCCCGCTCTGCGCAATAAATACCGTGCGGGCCAGCTATAAATATCATTCCCTCCAATCACGCAGTTTCATTTTAATTGAGTTTTCGATGAATAATCGTTCCTTGGCGATCAGTGCGGGTGTGTGGTGCTGCGGTTTGTGGTTATCGGGCTGGGCATGCATCATGCAGGTTAAGGGCGTTGATTTTGGGGTGGGAACTCCCCCCGCGACCAACGCATCAAGCAGTAGTGCCAAATCGGCGGACTCGCTGCCGAACAGCGGCCATCCGTTAAAAATCATGACCTTTAACGCGGAAAACCTGACCGCCCCCGCGGCCCGGGTAAAGCTGGAACGCTATCGCTGGGAAATCGCCCGCACCGCCCACCTGGAACGCGTGGCCGACGTGATCGAGGCCGCCAATCCCGATGTGGTAAACCTGCTCGAGAGCACGACGGCGGAGGCGGTGGAACTGTTGGTCAAAATCCTGCACGAAAAAGGATTTACCGACTATCGCGGCTATCATGTGGACAGCAGCGACACATTTACCGGATTTGACGTGGCCGTGATCAGCAAATTTCCCCTGGACACGGTCGATGGGAAAACCATCCGCCATTTTGGGACCGAGGAGGACCACCCCTATAAAGGGGAGTTTTATAGCAAGGATGCTGGCGGCACGGTTCGCCAACGGCTGGCCGGTATTAGCCGCCATTCGCTTTATTATATTACCATTCATGGGCGGAAATACGGCTTTTTGGGCCTACATCTGAAGGCGATTCCCGACGACGCCCCTTCCAACGCCCTCCGAACGCACGAGGCGGGCATCGCCCAAAAGATCATCACCGAGGAAATCCTCAAACGGGGCTATCAGCCAATCGTACTGGGCGATCTGAATGATTATGACCCGGACATTCCCGATCGGGACGAAGAACGTAGCACCCAAACAAACGTGCTAAAAATGCTTAAGGATTATGATTCAGCGACACAGGGGGATGAGTTGGTCAACGTGGCGGAAAAAATTGTACGGCAGGCGGACCGCTATACAAATCTGTGGGACCGGAACGAAAACGGCGTCAGCGACCCTGGTGACGTGAGGACGATGATTGACCACATTTTGCTCCCCCGCGACTTGGCCCCCCATATCACTCGGGCGTTTATTTTTCACAGTTCATCGGTCGAAACCTCGGACCATTGGCCAGTGGTGGTGGAAATCCTCCTACCCATGGAAAACTAGTGGAAAATGATCAAAAACCAAAAGGGTGGGTAAATTGCTAGCGGCTTGCTAGGGAATCAAGTTGAAATTATGTGAAAACTAACGTAATCCTAACATTCCTTTACCTCATTTTTTAACAGGCTTGGATTATAATCTGTTCGCACATGAAATTGCGTCGGGTCTGGAACGCCCCCGCAATTCTGTCAGAGGCAAGGCCAACATTAGGCACCCTGCGCGTGGGTAACGTGACACGGGTGCGCTAGTTTCTGGGGCAAAAAGGCAAAAATCAGGCCGCGAGTGAACGCATACTGTTTTTTGCCAAATTCGATTACGGAAAATGTCCGCTAAGTGGGTTCTTTGGGTTGGGAACCCCGAACATCGGCCGCATGGTGGTCCCGCGCGATAAAAGTCCGCGGCTAGATGAATCGTGGGGAGGCTGACGCCCAAGGAACATATAGGTCCGATCAATTTGTCGGGTCGGATTGCTTTTTTAAGTCGCGGGCCTACTTAACGGAGAGAGTGGACAGGGAAGAAGACAAAAATCAGTCCACATTTTGAACAAGACACAAACAGGGTATTACTTTTTTTCACAGGAATTCTCGATGAGTCGCAACACACGCAAGATTGCTCGCCGATTGGGTCTGGTATCGTTGGGCCTGCTGGCCTTGAGCGCTAACACCACGTATGGCGCGGTAGTTTTTAGCAACCCGATCACGGGAACGAACCCCAACTTGGATAATCCCTACACGACGGGTCAGGTTTTTGATTCCAACATTACGGTGACGGGTATTGGCCGCGGTGCGGGTGCGCTCGGTTCTAGTGCCAATGATCGCTACAACGCAAATAGTTGGAATACGACGACACTTGATACCGATGCTTATTTCACCTGGACGATGCAGCCAAATTCGGGTTTTGAGATTGATTTTTCATCCTTAGATTTCACGTATCGTAGCTCTTCTTCAACAAGTGCTTCATTTTTAGAATTGCGTTCCAGCGCGGATGGCTTTACTAGTTCAATTTACAACCAGACGATTACAACATTCGGTGGAGGCGGCGTTTCCACAAGTGCCAATCTGGCGATTCCATCATTGCAAAATATCACAACGCCGATTGAGTTTAGGCTTTATGGTTGGTCAACGGTTACCACCAATCCCAATGGCTCCCTAAGCATCAACGACTTCACCTTTAACGGCGCGGTTAATTCCCTGGGTGGCCCCCCGACTGGCAGCTTTTGGGACCCGAATGGCGCAACCGCGGGCATCGGCGGCAGCGGCACCTGGGATAGTGTTAGCAATATCTGGGCGATCGACAACACCGGTACGTCCGTCGGCCTGCAAAATGTCAACCAGCCCGCCAAGTTCGAAGGGACCGCCGGCATCGTGACAGTTAGTGGGATTGTCTCTCCGGCGTCGGGGCTGACTTTTAATACAAACGGGTACACGATCACCGGCGGGACCGAGATCACACTCGCGGGATTGACCTCTGCGGCCAATTCGATTGTTACGCCCACGGGAATTACCGCCACCATAGAAAGCGTCTTGGGGGGGACCACGGGCTTTACCAAAACCGGTCCCGGCATTCTCAATCTGTTCACTCCGGCAACCGTGACCGGGCATGTCACGGTCAACGACGGCACCCTGATATATGGAGCGGCGGATTTACTGCCGGATTCCAACGATCTGATCATCGACGGCGCAACGGTTGATATTGGCGTCCATAATGATAGCGTAAATGAACTGGTGGTGCTGAATGGCGCGAATTTATCCGGCACCGGCACGATCAGTACGACCTCGTTTGAGGTTGGCTCCGGCATCATCAATGCCAATGTGGGGGGGGCCGGAAACTTTATCAAGTTTAGCACCGGCACCGCGACCCTGGGGGGAGCCAACACATTCACCGGCAATACCACGGTGGCCAACGGCGTTGTGGAACTCAATTCTCCAGAAGTGCAGGGGGTATCGGGTCCCTTGGGAAATGTCGATGCGAGCACGGTGGAAACCCTGTTTTTGACCGGCGGGACACTCAAGTATTCCATTTTGAACCAGTTCGACTATTCCGGTCGCTTTAGCGGTAATCCCGATCAACGTTACAATGTCAATACCAACGGCCAAAATGTGACCTGGGCCGCTTCTAACCTGATTAGCACTGGCGGCATCCTAAATAAGAGCGGGAATGGCACGTTGACTGTCTCGGGGGTCAATGCTTACACCGGCGGTTCCAACATCACTGGCGGCAGTCTTGTGGCGACGGACGCTAGTTCCCTGGGGACGGGGACCGTGAGCGTGGTTGATGCCAACCTCTATGTGGCAAATGGCGTCACCCTGGCGAATAATCTGGTCCTGGGGACAACTGGCTCACCAGGGCAGGTGCTGCTGGCAGGTTGGGATTTTAGTCCGATAGTCGGCGCGCCGGGCTTCTTTGGCGCTTCACCCTATGCCGCCACCCAAACCCACCCGCAAATTACCTCTAGCGGTCTGGTGCGGGGAACGGGATTTACATTTGGCAATTTTTCCGGGGCATCCTTTGCCTGGGGTGCTCCAGGATTTGACAGTGTGGACGCGGCGGCGACCATTGCCGCGAATAAGGAAGTGACCTTTACCATTGTCACCTCCGACACGACCAGCTTGACCCAAATCGCCCCCTACACCACCCGTCAGTCCAGCACTGGTGCCAAGACTGGTCAGTGGCAATATTCTGTCGGCGCGGGTCCCTTTGTGGATTTGGGTGGCCCGATCACCTGGGGCCCAGTCCAAGGCAACCCCGGCAATCCCCAGGCCGCTATCGAGTTGAATGGCATCTCCGCCCTGCAAAACTTGCCATCCGGGACCACCGTGACCTTCCGGCTGCTCAATTACGGGGGTGTTGACGCGATGGGACAACCATCTGCCACCGGCACGTGGTACTTTAACGACTTTTCCCAAACCTCCGATATTGACCTGCAAGTGCAGGGTTTGGTGGGAAATACCAATCCCACGGTCATTCCCGCCGCTGCGGGGATTAACACCGCTGGGACGGCCATATTTACCGGGAATGTGACCGCCCAAGCGGCCGCGTCCGTGACCGCCGCCGCGGGGGGAACCGCCGAGTTTCAGGGTGTGATCTCGGGGAATGGCGGCATCGATAAGATTGGTCCCGGAACGGTTATCTTTACCAATGCCAACACCTACCTGGGCAATACCAATGTTGACGCCGGCACGCTGTTGATTAACAACACCACCGGTAGCGGCACGGGGATTGGCGGCATCGCGGTCAACGCCAACGCCACATTGGGGGGGACCGGTATTATTAGCGGTGTGGTCACTCCCGCGGTGAATGGCATTATTGCTCCCGGCTCGAACGGGGTTGGCACCCTGACCCTGGATGGGGGGTTAACACTCAATTCCGCCATCCTCAATTTTGAATTGGGCGCGGTGGGGACCAACGACTTGCTGCAGTTGAATGCTAGCGCCTTGGATGCCGGCGGTACCAGCACGTTTAACTTTACCAATGTGGGCGGCTTTGGCCTGGGGACCTATACCCTGATCGATTATGGCACCTTGCTGGGGTCCGTGGGCAATTTTAGCATCAGCAATCCGACGCTGGGGGGCTTTAGTCTGAGCTTGGCAAATTCTGGTACCGCCATCGTGTTAAATGTCACCCCCGGTGGCCCGGCGTTTAACGAATGGATCGGCGCATCGGGGGCGAACTGGACCACGGCGGGGAGCTGGTCTCCCGCTGGCGCGCCGAACAGCGCGACGGCCGAGGCGCGGTTTTTGGGGATGGGGGATTCCCCCGTCGTCCTCGACGCTAACCAGACTGTCAACAAACTGACGTTTAATACAGTCGACAATTACTTTATTTCCGGGACTCCTGGCCGTGTGCTAAGTTTGGCTGGAACCAACCCCACCATCTCGGTTAATGGTGGCGCCACTCAAAGCATCGAGACCAGTATCAATCTGGGAAATAACACCGCCGTGAACATCGTGAATGGTACGCTGGTCTTTGAACAAATCACCGGTGAAACCAGTGTCATCGGCACCAATGTTGTGGCGACGATCTCTCCAGAGTCGACGTTGGAATTAGGTGGGGAAAATAGCGCTCTGGGAAGCACCGCCGGCAATAAGACCAAGGTTGTGACGGTAAACTTTGCCAGTATCCTGAGTGTGACCGGAGGGAACCAGGTGGTGGGGCATGTGAGCGGGCCGGGGACGGGCGCGGGCACGGCGGTGGGTTCGACGACGATCTCGTCGCAGGCCAGCCTGACGGCGAATGGCTTGCGACAAAACAGTCTGACCCTGGCGGCGGGGACAGGCACGGCGTTTACCCGGTTTAACGCGGCGACGGTGGACGGCGGGGCCAATGGCCTGGTGGTGCTGGACAGCGTGGCGGCGGACGTGCCAGCATTAACACTGGGTAACGAAAGCTACCTGGACCTGAACGACAACGATTTGGTGTTGTTCTATGGCGGCACGACCAACGATCCCAATCCGCTGGCGACGATCACGCAGTACGTGGACAACTTTTATGCCAATGGCAGCGCGCCGGGGGCTGGCGTGCCGGTGATTGGCAGTAGCACGGTGGAGAATTCGGGCGGCAGCCGGATCTTGATCCCCGTGGACAACGCCAACAGCCAGTTTGGCAACGTGGGGAATCCGTTTTATGACCTGACCTTGGGTGATGCCAACCTGGGGACCGGGTTTAACCAGGTGATTGTCCGCTTTACCTATCCGGGGGACTATAACCTGGATGGGCAGGTGGATGGCGCGGACTACGTTGTGGTGGATAGCAACCTGGGGACCACCACGCCGGGCCTGTCCGGCGGTTGGACACTGGGTGATGGCGACTTTGACGGGTTGATCACTCCCGCGGATTACCTGCCGATTGATAGCAACTTTGGCAGCGGCGTGGGGAACCCCCTGGGAGGCAACCCCGTCGTGAGCGCCATCCCCGAACCGAGCGCCTGGCTCCTGGGAAGCCTGGCCGCCATCGGCCTGGGTGCCTGGAGTCGGCGGCGAAAGGCCTAATTGGCCCATTCCACGCACCACCACCAATTTGCCAGGACTGCTTACTGCAATAATGACAAGCCCCAACCGGGAGACCGGCTGGGGCTTTTTTTCTTGATAAATCAAGAAAAGGGCGCTCTTCCGACGCGCCTAATTGCTGCAAAGAGAATACCTGCTGGGTAGAATGTGAAATTGAAAGTGGTCGCTATTGCCCAACAAATCAATTGGAAAGGTTATCCCATGCGCCGCAAAGCCTTCTTGAGCACCTTGGCTCTTTTTTTTGCCCCGTTGTTATCCGCTTCGGCGGAGACCGTGCCTGTGACATTTACGCTAGGTGCGCCGAGCGGCACCAATAATATCATTTCCATCAAAATAGATTTGTTGAGTGTCTTTAACCGCAGCGATACCGAGACCACCGTTGCCAGCGGCACGCTGAATTCGAACCTAGAGATCGACTTTGATCCCGCGACCCGCGCGCCCACCACGACTGGAATTGCGTTTGTGGGGGACACGCCGGGAAACGTATCGTTTACGAATATGAATTTTTTGTTGGATTTGCCGTTTCCTTTT
The DNA here is from genome assembly GCA_033762255.1 of Pirellulales bacterium. Taxonomy (NCBI): domain Bacteria; kingdom Pseudomonadati; phylum Planctomycetota; class Planctomycetia; order Pirellulales; species Pirellulales bacterium. The sequence continues at coordinate 83,564 of JANRLT010000015.1, forward strand.
CCTGATCAAACGGTTGTTACCAACAATTTGCGGGGTACCTTGAACACCGTGGGGGTGGGGCCGGTCTCCGCGGGGGTCGTCCCGATGGAGGCCCATGATGTGATTCTTAATCAAGGGACGCTGACTTATGCCGGTCTGGCGGCGGGTAGCCTGGATGTGACGGCGGAGCCAGTGATCGCGGATGCCACCGGCAGCGGCATGTTGACGATAACCAAACTCTCCGATACCTGGACCAGTTCTACTTATAGCGCGACGTTAAATGTGCCGTTTGCCTTTATGGATACGGTGCTTGAGGAAACAACGCCCGTCGCCTATACGGTGAATCTGACCGCCAGCGGGAATTTCGTGGGGTCGGGTAATTTCACCCAAAACTTCACCCCCACGGCCGGGTATTGGGACACGAGCTTGGATCCAGGATTGCAGACAAATTCGGCGACATGGGGGACCGGGGTGGGGAATTGGAGTCTGAGTCCCGCGGGAAATAATCCCCGGCTAAATTGGTTTAATGGCGTGGAAGCGATCTTTAGCCCTTCGGGAAACACGTTGATATCTGTCATGGGAACAGTCGAAGCGAGCAATTTGACATTCTTGGGATCAGGATACACGCTGATGGCGGGGATTGTCCAACTCAATTCCGGCACGATCCGCACCGATTTTAACACGACAATCAACTCCACGCTGTCAGGTACTAATGGTCTGACAAAAATCGGCCCCGCTACGCTCATCCTGGGACGTGGCAACTCCTACACCGGCACGACCAATATTAACGTCGGCACGATCCTGGCCAATAACGGTATCTCTGGGTCGGCCACGGGAGACGATCCCGTTAACGTCGCCGCCAATGCCGGCGTGGGAGGGATAGGAGCGATTTCGGGTTTGGTGACTGTCAACCCGGGGGGGGCGCTGAATCTCGGCGCCAATGGTTTTGGCACGCTGATCTTGCGTGGCGGGCTGGTGCTCAATTCGGCCAGCTTGAATTTTGATTTGGGCTTGAGCGGCGGCAGTGATATGGTTCAACTCCATTCGACCGCGCTCACCGCGAATGGTGTTAATCAATTTAACTTCACCAACATGCTTGGTTTTGGCGTGGGTAGCTACTCCCTGATTGATTACGGGACTTTTACGGGGAGCCTGGCTAATTTTAGTCTGGCCCAAACCATGTTGGGGGGGCTGATGTTATCCCTGGAAGATACCGGCAGCGCGATCGTATTGAATGTGGCTCCCGCCGGTCCCCCCGAATGGATCGGCGCATCGGGGGCGAACTGGACCACGGCGGGGAGTTGGTCTCCCGCCAGCGCGCCGAACAGCGCGACGGCCGAGGCTCGGTTTTTGGGGATGGGGGGCAGCCCGGTCAATCTGGATGCCAGCCAAACCGTCAATAAGTTGACTTTCAACACGGGCGTGGATTACACGCTTAGTGGACCCGCGGCCAATGTGCTCAGCCTGGCGGGGACCAATCCTGTGATTAGCACGGCGGGCGCCGGTGATCAAAATTTATCTGTCAGC